>NZ_JBFUGK010000006.1:0-168675 GCF_056402935.1 Polaromonas sp. P3_B1 | reverse complement strand
GCATGACCACCACGCGGCGCTCGCCCTGTTCGCCGAGCTGGCGCATGGCGCGCTGCGCGACCGGGGCCTTTTCGTCTTGCGGCAGCAGCGCGAAGACGTCGGTGTCCAGGCGCGGCGCTTGCCAGAACTGCCACTGGTGCCAGCCTATGGCGGCCACCACCAGCAGCCAGGCCAGTGCCAGCCATTGCGGTGTGCCCCAGTTGCCCGGACGGGTGGGTAATTTCATGGCCCGAAGCGCCCGGCCTCAACCGGGCTCAGGCTGGACGCCGCATGGTTGAAAAAGCGGATGCGGCTGGCGTCGCCCGAGGCCTCGTGCAGGTTCACGCTGTCGACGTGGCGGCCGCCTTCGAGCTCGATGCGTGTGATGAATGCGGCGAGGGCGGCGTCGCGCGGCTTGAGCGCCAGGCGCCAGCCCTGCGCGCCCTGCAGCGCGCCTTCGGCCTGGAAGCGCTCGGCCAGGGCTTTGACGTCGCCGGCCAGCAGCGCCATCAGCATTTCATTGACGGCTTTCAGGCCGGGCTCCTGGCGCGTGTCGATCTGCCGGCTGGCGCCGCTTTCGCCCAGCGTCAGCAGGCGCTCGCGCGTCACCACCACGGTCGACGCGAAAGGCTGGGCAGTGATCCACTGCACGCCCTTGTCACGCGCCATGACGAACGTTCCCTTCGAAACCAGCGGTCGCTTGAAGCCCTTGATGGTTTTGGTCTGCTCGAACTCGCCGCGCAGCACGGCGGGGTTTTCCAGCCGGCGGCTGATGTCGGCCAGCAGTTCGGGCGCGCTTTGTGCATGCACGCCAGCGGCGGCCAGGCCCAGGCCGGCCGGCAGCAGTGTGAGGAGCTCGCGGCGCTTCATGCGCCCTGTCCCTTGCCTGGCGCAATACCCGGCACGGTACCCGGCGCCCCCGGGCCGGTTACGCCCAGCCGCTCCCACAGCACCGGCGGGCAGACCCAGCACATTTCAAGGGTGCTGACGTCCAGCGCCACCTGGATGGTGCTGGCCTTGTTGAGCCTCTTGCCGGTTTCAGCGCAGAGGATCAGGTACTCGATCTTGAGGCGGTTTTCCCATTCGACGATGCGCGCGCGTATGCGCAGGCGCTGGCCGTATTGCACCGAGCCGACGTACTTCACGCGCAGGTCGACGATGGGCCAGGCGTAGCCGGATTCGTGCATCTGCGGGTAGTCGTAGTTGAACTTCGCCATGAGCGCATTGCGCGCGATCTCCAGGTACTTGACGTAGTTGCCGTGCCAGACGATGTTCATCGGGTCCAGGTCATGGAAGGCCGGGCTCAGCTCGATCTCGTGGCTGAGGTCGGGGCCGGGACGAGTCGAATCAGTCATGGTAAAGACTCCAGCGCCCCGCGCGCATGCCGGCCAGCAGGCGCTGCAGGTCGGCATCCAGCGCGCGGTCTTCTTCCACCAGCGCGATCTCGTTGGACAGGCGTTCCAGGAAGCCGGCCAGCGGCGCGGGCAGCGGCAGCTTGCTCAGCGGCAGGCGCAACGCCAATGCCTGGCGCGCGGCGATCAGCAGCGCGGCAACCACTTGCTCCGTCAGCTCCAGCACACGCAATGCATCCCGAGCCGCGATCGTTCCCATGCTCACCTTGTCCTGGTTGTGGCATTCGGTCGAGCGCGAGAACACCGAGGCCGGCATGGTCTGCTTGAGCGCCTCGGCGGTCCAGGCCGAGACGCTGATCTGCAGCGCCTTCAGGCCGTGGTTGATGGCCGCGCGCGGCCCCGTGGCCCCTGAAAGATTGGCCGGCAGGCCGTGGTTGAAGCGCGTGTCCACCAGTTGCGCGAGCTGGCGGTCCAGTAGGTCGGCCACGTTGGCCACCACGTTCTTGAGCGTGTCCATGGCCAGTGCGATGTGCCCGCCGTAAAAATGCCCGCCGTGCAGCACACGCTCTTCATCGGGGTCTATCAACGGGTTGTCGTTGGCGCTGTTGAGCTCGTTCTCGATCTGCTGGCGCAGCCAGGGCAGGGCGTCTTCGAGCACACCGATGACGTGCGGCGCGCAGCGCAGCGAATAGCGGTCCTGCAGGCGGCTTTCGTTGCGCGCGGGGCGGTCCGACAGCAGGTCTTCGCGCAAGCGGCGCGCCACCAATTGCGGCCCCGCATGGGGCTTGAGCGAAAAAAGCGTTTCGTCGAAATGGTGGGCGTTGCCGTCGCCGGCCCAGACGTTGCAGGCGGTGATCCGGGTCGCCAGGCGCGCCACGCCGTCGGCACGCTCCCAGGCCAGGCAGGCAAGCCCCGTCATGACGGAGGTGCCGTTCATCAGCGCGAGCGCCTCCTTGGGCCGCAGGCGCAGCGGCGTGAGGCCGATGCGGGCCAGGGCCTCGGCGGCAGGCAGGCGCTTGCCTTCGAACAGCACCTCGCGCTCGCCGCACAGCACCGCAGCCACATAGGACAGCGGCGTCAGGTCGCCGCTGGCGCCCACCGAACCTTCGGACGGTATCAGCGGCAGCACGTCGTGCACCAGCAGTTGTTCCAGTTGCACCAGCAGCTCCCAGCTCACGCCCGACACTCCCTGGCACAGCGAGGCCAGGCGTGCGGCCAGCACGGCGCGTGTTTCTTCCGGCGTGAGCCAGCGGCCTGCGCCTATGCCGTGAAAGGTGTAGAGGTGGTGCGGCAATTCGGCGACCAGCTCGGGCGGGATGCTGACGGTGCAGGAATCGCCGTAGCCGGTGGTGACGCCGTAGACCACGCCGTCCTCGCGCAGCAGGCGGTCCAGGAAGGCGGCGCCGCGCATGATGCGCTCGCGAAAGGCCGGGGCCTGGCCCAGCGTTGCCGGCCGGGCGCGCGTTGAGAGGGCCACGACGTCGTTCACGTCCAGGCGCCGGCCATCAAAAATCACGGGGTCCAAATGTTCAGCGGTCATGGTTGCGTTCAGGAGGTTGTGCGGTGCGAGAAGGCTCAAGCCCCTGCGCCCAGAAAGGAAAAAAATTGAACCAGGCCAGTGGCGCGCGGGCCAGCAGCGTTTCCAGCCAGCCGGCGAATTGCTGCGCATGCGCGGCCAGTGCTTCGCGCCTGGCATGGCGGGGAAGGGTCACTTCTTCGGCCAGACAGTGCACGCGCAGCACGTAGCCGCTGCCTTCCCTCACGCAGGCCATGGCATACAGCGGGCATTTAAGCAGCGAGGCAAGCACATAGGGCCCGACCGGCCATTGCGCCTCATGGCCCAGGAAGCGGGCCGGCACCGACATGCTCTGGCGCACCGGCACACGGTCACCGGCGATGGCGACAAACTCGCCTTGCGCCACCTTGTCGGCCAGCAGCATGGCGGTGGCCGGGTTGACGTCGGTGACCTGGATGAAACGCACCTCGCTGTCCGGGTGCAACTGCCGCAGGATGCGGTTAAAGCGTTCCGCGTGCCGTGTGTGCACCAGCACGTTGAGCTTCACGCCGCGATGGCGCTCCGCGCTGATGCGGCACAGCTCCATGCAGCCGATGTGGCCGGTGGCGATCACCGCGCCGCGGCCCTGGGCGACCAAAGCCAGCAGGCCTTGCTCGCCCTCCGTGCGCAGGGCGCTTTGCGCGATGGCGCCGCTGACGGCCAGCAACTTGTCGAGGATGGTGTCGGCAAAGGCCAGGAAATGCCGCAGCGTGTCCTGCCATGCGGGGGCACGGCCGAGGTTGCCGGTGGCCGCCTCGAGTTTTTGCAGGTAATCGAGCGAGGCGCGGCGCGCATCGCCGCGAGTTGCCCAGTAGTACGTCACCACCGGGTAAAGGCACAGGCGAAAAGGCAGGCGGCCCAGCACCCGGTAAACCCAGAACAGCAGCCGCACGCCGGCGACGAAGGTGTGTTCGCCCAGGCTGGCCCAGTGCGGCGCGGCCGGCGGCATGATGGAGGGTTGCGTCACGGCGCGACCTTGCGCCACAGCAGCAGCGGCAGGCGCAGCAGCATGCCGGCCAGCATGCGCGCATGCATGCCCGAGATCAGGACGTTGTCGCGCACCAGCTGGAAGTGCGACACCCCATCGATGGGATAGCGGACCCGCGTCGGCAGGTTGACGATGCGCACGCCCCGCCAGTGCAGGCGCACCAGCAGCTCGGAATCGAAGTCCATGCGCCGTCCCAGGCGGGCCTCGTTGAACAGCCTGACGACGGGCTCCAGCGGGTAGACGCGAAAGCCGCACATGGAATCGGCGATGTCCAGCGACAGTGTGTTGATCCACACCCAGACGTGGGTGGCATAGCGCCCATACAGCCTGGCCTTGGGCACGGAGTCGTCGTAAATCGGGACGCCGCAGACCACGGCATCGGGCTGTAGCGCCGAAGCCGCGAGAAATTTGGGAATGTCGGCCGCATCGTGCTGGCCGTCGGCGTCGATCTGTAGCGCATGGGTGTAACCCAGCGCGAGCGCGTGCCGCAGGCCGGCCATCATTGCGCCGCCCTTGCCCTGGTTGTGGTCCAGCCTCAGCAGCGCCATGCCGGCGCCGTGCACGGCGGCGAGTTCGTCCAGCACCTGGGCGCAGGCCGCGTCGCTGCCGTCGTCGACCACCACCACCTTGAGCCCATGGGCGCGCACCGCATCCACCATAAGGCCTATGGTCTGCGGATGGTTGTAGCAGGGGATCACGGCCACGGGTTTATGCATGGGGGCCTCCCGCTTCATGCGACCAGATGGCGCGGCCGCTGGCGTGCTCGGAAACG
Source organism: Polaromonas sp. P3_B1 (assembly GCF_056402935.1). Taxonomy (NCBI): domain Bacteria; kingdom Pseudomonadati; phylum Pseudomonadota; class Betaproteobacteria; order Burkholderiales; family Comamonadaceae; genus Polaromonas; species Polaromonas sp. P3_B1. The sequence continues at coordinate 164,029 of NZ_JBFUGK010000006.1, read as the reverse complement.
TCCGCGCCCTCTTGCGAATACAGGCGAAAGCCCAGGCTGCACAGCTTGGGGTCGGCCAACTGGTGCTTGAACTGCAGCGCCACACGCAAGGCCGTGCCGGGAGATACCGGCCGCACGAACTTGAGCGCTTCCAGGCGCACGAAGTGTTGCGGCAGGGCAAAGCATTCGCGGCCCAGCGTGATCGCCCAGTCGAGTTGCGCGACACCCGGCAGTATGGGCGCCACCTCGAAGTGGCCCTCGAATACCGTCAGGCCCGCATGAATGTCCAGGGTGGCCAGCGCATCGGTGTCGCCGCGCTCCAGCCATTGCACCGCCGGCATCTCGGGGCGCGCCGCCTGGGGCTGCGCGGCGAACAGTGCCGTCAGCAAGGCTTCCGTCGGCTTGCCCTGCGCGTTGATCGGCAGGGCTTCGACAAAGCGCCAGCGCCTTGGAATTGCCAGCGGATCCATCCCGCCGGCCAGGGCCTCGCGCAGCAGGTCGATCAGGCCGCGCCGTCCCTGGGCCTCCTGCGCCCGGCCCGCCGGCGTGAGCACCACCGCCGCGCCCACGCGGGCGCCCACGGGGGTGTCGACCACCAGCGCTTTGGCTTCCTGCACCCAGGGCGTCTTCAGCAATTGCTGTTCAACCGCGCTGAGCGATACGCGCTTTTCTTCGATCTTGGCGATGCGGTCCACGCGGCCGAGCAGGCGAAAACTGCCGCCGCCGGCGGGCGCTGCGCGGTCACTGGTGACCCACCAGGCGTCGTCAGGCAGGCGCGGCGACTGCACGGCCAGGCATTCACCGTCGAGGCGCCAGTTCAGGTCGGAAAACGGTTGCCAGGCCTGGTCGGCGGTGGTGCTCTGGCGCCAGGCGATGCCGCCGGTTTCCGAGCTGCCGAAGACCTCGATGGGCGTGTGTCCGAGGATCACCGCCGCGGACTGGGCCACTTCGAAAGGCAAGGGTCCGCCCGACGAAAACACCGCGCGCAGTTGCTGCCTGGCCTGCCGCCAGTCCGGCGGCTCGGCCAGGCGCTTGAGGTGGGCCGGGGTGGACACCAGGATGGAGGCCTGCGCCCCCAGGCTGGCGGCCATGTCTTCGGGGTACAGCAACCTGCGCAGGCCGAAGGGGCGGCCCGCCGCCAGCGGCCACAGCACCAGGAACAGCAGGCCGTAAATATGCTGGTGCGACACCGTCGCCCAAATCGTGGGCGCACCGTCCTCCAGCCGGCGGCCGAAGGCTTCTTCGAGCGCCTGCACTTCGGACGCAAGCTGGTACAGGCCTTTGTCGATGGCCTCGGGCCGGCCTTGCGACCCTGAGGTGTAAAGCCGCATCCGCGCCTGGGCCGGGTCCAGGGGCTGGCGCTTGCCTGGTTGCGATCCGGCGGCGGGCTGCAGTGCATGCGGCAGGTCGCCGGCCAGGAGGTAGCCGGCCTCCGCCATGACCTGCAGGGTGCCGGGCAGGTCGTCACCCGGCAGCACCGCGGTTTTTCCCGCATGCCAGGCGGCCAGCAAAGCGGCGGAGAACTCAAAGGGATCATTGAGGTAGATGGCGCAATGGGACTCCGGCCGCGCGGCAAACGCGACTTGCCAGCAGTCGATTCTTTGCAGCAGGTCGGCATGGGACAAATACCGGCCGTTGCCATCGTCACTGCCGTCACCGCCGTCACTGCGCAGCGCCACCTTGCGGCCCGCATCAGGCGGTCGGCAGGCGAGATCGTTCAGGGACCACCACTCGGCCATCGCCTAGCCTCGCGCGGTGTTGGTATTCGCCAGGGCGATGCGCGCCCGCACCCGGCGCCTGACCAGCCATTCGCCGGCCATGAGCGTGCCAATGAGGCAGTAGGAGAGCAGGCCGTTGTACAGCGTCCAGAGCGCATCGCTGGCCCATAGCGCCGTGGCAAAGGCGACGGCGCCGTTAAAGATGAAAAACAGGCACCACACTTGCGTCACGCGGCGGGTGTAAGCCACGGCTTCAGCCGGCAGGTCGGGCTCGCGCAGGCGCGCGAAGCGCTCGATGGCGCTGGGGGGATAGGCCAGGCTGGCGGCAAACAGCGCAAGCAGCACGGCACTGACGACCACCGGATACAGCTTGAGCGGCATCCATGCATTGCCGGCCCAGCTGAAGGCGGCCAGCAGCAGGGCGCCCGCGGCAAAACCCAGGGTCGCGGCCGTGCGGTTCACCATCAGGCGCATCAGCGCCAGGCCCAGCAGCAGCAAGGCCAGCCAGCGCGGCTCGAGCCGGCCCAGGCTGAGGTAGACGATCAGCGGGTAGGCCAGCGTGACGAGCGCCAGCAACACGCCGGCCACCGGCCATTTCCATTTAGGCATCGGCCGCCTCGTGCCCTGCCGTCAGCCGGTGCAGGGCATCGACGACGTCGCTCACGGTGCGCACCGTCTTGAAGGCCTCGGGCTGCAGCCGCTGGCCGGCCAGCGGCTTGAGCTGCACCATGAGGTCGACCGCGTCGATGCTGTCGATGTCCAGGTCGTCGTAAAGCCGGGCTTCAGGCACGATGCGTTCGGCCTCGATGCCGAAGGTCTCCACAAGAATGGACACGATGCGCTGGAATATGTCGTTTTTGGTCATGATGGTGTCCTTGCAAAGGGCTGGATTAACGTGTGCGCTGCGAGCCGACAAAGGCCGCGAGCGCCTGCACGCTGGAAAAATGGTTGCGCGTCTCCTCGGAATCGGCCGATACGCTGACGCCGTAGCGCTTTTGCAGGGCCAGCCCGAGTTCGAGGGCGTCGATCGAGTCCAGCCCCAGGCCCTTGACGAAGAGCGGTGCGGCCGGGTCGATATCGCCGGGCGTGAGGTCCTCCAGCGCGAGCGCGCTGATGATGAGGTCCTTGATTTCGCCTTCAAGCGTTTGCGTGTCTTGGGTCATGTCTTGGGCCCCTGCGGGTCTCCGTGGTGAAATAGTCGGCCAGGTGTTCGGTCAGCCGGCGCGCGGCCAGGGCTTCGCTGCCGCAGCTGTCCACCAGGGAGGCGATGGGCATGTCGTCGCGCACCTCGATGCGGAAATGCGGGCGGCGCTCCGGAATCCGCCACCAGGGCACGCCTTTGGCGAGCATGGACGGGTTGCACTGGATCAGCACCGGCGTCACGTCGACCTTGCCGCGCACCGCCACGTTGGAGGCGCCGCGCTGGAGCTTGCCGGGCGCGCCGTTCACCGGGGTGCGGGTGCCTTCCGGAAAGATGATCAGGTTGTTGCCCGCGCGAAGCGAGGCCACGCTGTCTTCGACCAGCGCCGGGCCGCCGTTGTTGCAGATGAAGCCGGCGGCCAGCACAGGCCCGCGCGTGAAGGGGTTGGCCGCCAGCGCGGCCTTGACGACGCAATCGGCCCGGGCGATGAAAGAGATCAGGAAGACCACGTCGATCAGCGAGGGGTGGTTGGCCAGCACCAGCAGCCCCCGGCGATTGAGCTTTTCGAGGCCGTGCGTTTCATAGCTGAAGATGCCCAGCCCGTGCATGAGGCCCACGAAGGCGCGAAAGGCCTGGTGGATGATCCAGCGCGCGACGATCGACAGGCGCCGGCGGTCGCGGACGAACAGCGACAAGGCCGGAAACACCACGACCCACAGCAACAGGCCGCCCAGCCCGAAGCAGCTGAAGCTCAGTGCGGTGGCGAAAAGCCGCCAGGCGTAATTCAGGCGCCTAAGCATGGGCGGCGCTCCAGGTCCAGTGCGCGCCGGCGCGATCGTGGCGCAGCAGCGCCGCAGGTGCGGCGGCTTCGCGCGCGGTAGCGGCCTGCAGCACATGGCGCAGCACGGCCAGGCCTGCGGGCCAGCCGGCGGTGTCGGCCGTATTGGGGTGGGCGATGCCGCCGGTTTCATCGACGCTCAGTTCCAGCCTCAGCGACTGTGCGTCTTGTCCTGGATCCCCCGAACGGCCCGGAGATGCCACGCGCCAGGCCCAGGCGTATTCACAGGCGGGCTCGTCTTCAAATTCCGCATAGCCGGCGGGCAGGGGCGCTTCGTAATACACCACCAGCACCTCGGGCGCGCCGTCGGCCAGCAGGGCGGCGGCCTCGGCCAGTGCCGCCGCGACGCTGGCGCGGCCGCCGGCCACCACCACGGTGTTGCCGGTATGGCCTTGCGCAATGGAATACAGGGCTGAAATGGCGTTATGCACCGAGAGGCCGAATCCGGCCGGAGAGACCGGCTCGCCCCGCACCAGGTCACCCAGCAAGGCCAGGGAACGGGTGGCGTCGCCGTAACGCGAGGCGAACACCATGGGCGCCTCGGCGGCGGGCTGGCACCAATAGGCTACCTGGCAGGCCAGGCGGCCCAGGCGGTCGACGCGGCGGCGCATCATGGCGGGCATTTCCGTGAGTGGGGGGACGGTTTGCACCGTCGACTGGGGAAGCCGGGGAAAAGCCCGGGCCCACCCGAGCCAGTCTTCGCGACTGGTCAGGCCGTCGGCGTACGCCGACCATTCGAGAATGATGAATTCGAATCGCAAAACTGACTCGTTGGTTGATGACCTCAATGACTGATCGGGCCGATCACAAACCATTTCATCGTGCAGCGGGGCCCCCCGATGGCCCTGGGTGATCAGGGCCTTTTTATGTTTTGCGCGATTTTACACGTGCGAAGGCCGCGCCATCCCTCTGTTACGAGGTGCGCAGCCTCCTCCGATTGGGGGACTTGTCGAGGTAAAAACGGCGAAATGGGGGTGTTTTTCAGGCGCTACCATCGTTTCTTTTTCCCCACAAGGCGCCGCGATGGACCATAAATGGCTGGAAGACTTCATTGCCCTGGCCCGCGAACGCAGCTTTTCGCGCGCGGCGGAGCTGCGCCATGTGACCCAGCCGCAGTTCTCTCGCCGGGTGCGCGCGCTGGAACTCTGGGCGGGCGCCGACTTGGTCAACCGGGCCGTCGTGCCGCTGGGGCTCACCGCGGCCGGGGAAGAGCTGCTGCCGGTGGCGCGTCGCGCCGTGGCAGGCCTCAATGACGTGCGTGCCCGCATACGCCACGCCCAGGGCGGGCTCGATTGGGTCACGCTGGCCACCGGCCGCACGCTGTCGCGCACCGCCGTGCCTGGGTGGCTGGCGCGCGTCAAGCGCGGCGCCGGCGAATTCCGCCTGCGCATCCTCACGGGCTCCATCCACGAGGGCGCCACCGCGCTGGAGCAGGGCGCGGCTGACTTCCTGCTGTCCTTCACCCACCCGCGCCTGCCCATGCTGTTGGACGGCCAGGCCTTCGAGGGGCTGACCCTGGGTACCGACGAACTGGTGGCCGTGAGCGCGCCGCGTCCCGATGGGCAGGCGCTGCACGCGCTGCCCGGCACGGCGCGCGAGCCGGTGCGCGTACTCGGTTACGCGCCCACCCTGGCGCTCAGCCAGGTGCTGCAGGACGGGCTGAGCCGCGACGCCCGGGAGTTCTTCCTGCACACGGTGACCGAGTCCGACTTCGCCGAATCCCTGCATGAGCAGGCCCTGCAGGGCGTGGGGCTGGCCTGGCTGCCGCGCGGCCTGGTGGGCGATGATTTGCGCAGCGGCCGCCTTGTCGCGGCCGACCCGCAGGGGCTTGCCGTGCGCTTTGAAATCCGGCTGTACCGCAACCGCAGCCCGCGCAACGAGCTGGTGCAGCGGATCTGGGCCGCCACCAGCGCCTGACCCGTGCCTGAACAAGCATCCGCATACGTCCATGCGTGATGCGCATGCGGCCCGCGGGTGCCGCTTCCTAGACTGCCTCCACCCACAAAAGGAGACAGCCATGCCCACACCTTCCCCCGTTCGTTCATCCCGGCTCGGCCGCGCCCTGCGCAGTGCCGCGCCCGCCTTGCTGGCTGCGTTCAGCCTTATTGCCTTCCCGGCCGCGCAGGCCCAAAGCTGGCCCACGGCCAAACCGATTTCGCTGGTGGTGGGCTACCCCGCCGGCGGCAGCGTGGACCTGGTCGCGCGCATCATCGCCGAGCCGCTGGCCAAGCGCCTGGGCACGCCCGTCGTGATCGAGAACGTGGGCGGCGCCGGCGGCACCATAGGCGCGCAGAAAGTCGTGAGCGCCAACCCCGACGGCTACACGCTGCTGCTCGGTTCCGGCAGCGAGGTGTCCATCGCCAGGCTTTACAACGCCGCCATCAAATACAACGGCGAAACCGACCTGAGCCCGATCGGCCTGATCGGCATCACGCCCATGGTGTTTGTGACCAACACCAAGACCGGCGTCAAGACCATGGACGAAGCCATCGCCAAATCAAAACGCGAACGCAACCAGCTGAGCTTTGCCTCCTCCGGCATAGGCACGCCGCTGCATGTTTCGGGCGAGCTCATCAACCTGATGGCCGGCACCACCTTTCGCCATGTGCCCTACCGCGGCGCGGGCCAGCAATTGCAGGACCTGCTGGGCGGCAATATCGAGTTCAGCGTGTCGGTGCTGTCATCGGCGCTGCCGCATATCGAGTCCGGCAAGATGGTTCCGTTGGGCGTCACCACGCCCACACGCTCGCGCGCTGCACCGCAAATCCCCGCGCTGGCCGAGAACCCCAAGCTCAAGGGCTATGACATGAACGTCTGGTTCGGCCTCTTCGGCCCCGCGAAACTGCCCGCACCCATGGTCGCGCGGCTGAACCGCGAACTCAACGAGATCCTGCGCGAGGAAGCCGTCTGGCAAAAATTGCAGAAGGCCGGCATCACCAATGAAGGCGGCACGCCCCAGGCGCTCACGGCCTTTATCCGCGCTGAAACGCAGCGGGTGCGCACGGTGGTCAACAAGGCGGTCAGCACCGGGGCGGCTTCGTGAGAGTGGGATTGGTCAAAGCTCTTGTGATACAGCTGCAGCGCGATGCTGCGCAATTTTTATAACTCGACACTAGAGGAGTTGTCATGCACATATCCGTCATACCGATGTTGCGCAGGATCGCCTGCGGCCTGCTGTTGCCGATGGCCCTTTCGGCTTCAGCGCTGGCCCAGGAAGCGAAAAAAACCAACGTGGTGCTCATCGCCACCGGTGGCACGATTGCCGGCGCCGGGGCCTCCAGTGCCAACACCGGCGCCTACCAGGCGGCCGTGGTCGCTGTCGACAAGATCATGGCGGCCGTGCCGGAAATCCAGAACCTTGCCAACGTCAAAGGCGAGCAGATTTTTCAGATCGGCTCGCACAACGTCACCAACGAACGCCTGCTTCAACTTGCCCGACGCGTGTCCGAACTCCTCAAGTCGCCGGAGGTCGACGGTATTGTGATTACCCACGGCACCGATACCCTGGAAGAGAGCTCCTACTTCCTCAATCTCACCGTCAAAAGCAGCAAGCCGGTCGTGATGCTCGGATCCATGCGGCCCGGCACGGCGCTCAGCGCGGATGGACCGCTCAACCTTTACAACGCGGTGGCAGTGGCTGCGAGTAAAGAAGCGGCGGGGAAAGGGACTTTGGTGGTCATGAACGACGAAATTCACAGCGCTCGCGACGCCACCAAAACCAATGCCACCAGGGTTGATACCTTCAAATCTCCCTACGGGCCGCTAGGCCTTGTGGTCGAAGGCCAAGCCAGGTTCTATCGTGCACCAATCCGTCCGCATACGGTGCAGAGTGAATTCGATATTGACAAGATCCAGGCTCTGCCGCAGGTAGACATTGCCTATGGTTATCAGGACATGAACCGTGCGGCATACGACGCGCTTGTCGCATCCGGGGCCAAGGCCGTCATTCATGCCGGTGTCGGTGCAGGGAGTGTGCCTGAATACATCGCCGGCCCGCTGAACGAGATTCGCGCGAAAGGGGTATTTGTCGTTCGAGCCACCCGCACCGGCAGCGGTGTGGTGATCCGGAACAACTCGGTCAAGGATGACGCCAATGACTGGCTTGTTGTCGACGACCAGAATCCCCAGAAGGCGCGAATCCTGATGGCCCTGGCTTTGACGAAAACAAAGGACACCAGGGAGCTGCAGAAGATTTTCTGGAAGTATTGAAATGCCCGGTCACCATCCAGTCCATACCCTGCCGCCGAATCTGTCGCGCTGGTCGGCTTCCAACACCGGCGTGCATCACGTGCATGAACGAAGCGGCGCGGCGCCCGGCCCCGAGATCCTGGTGACGGCCCTGGTGCACGGCAATGAATACTCGGGCGCCATCGCGCTGGCCGAACTGCTCGCCGCTGGTTGGGCGCCCGCGCGCGGGCGGCTCACGCTGGCGTTCTGCAATGTCGCCGCGTTTGAACGCTTCGATGCCGCACGGCCCGATGCTTCACGCTTCATCGACGAAGATTTCAACCGCGTCTGGGCGGCCGGTGTGTTGGACGGCCCGCGCCGCAGCGCCGAGCTGGACCGCGCGCGCCAGCTCAGGCCGTTCGTGGACCGCGCCACACACTTGCTCGATTTGCACTCCATGCATGAGCCCTGCACACCCCTGCTGGTCACCGGCACCCTGGCGCGCAACATTGCCTTTGCCCAGGCCTTGCGCACTTCGGCGCAGGTGGTGGTCGACAGCGGCCATGCCGACGGTGTGCGCATGCGCGACTACGGTGATTTCGCCGATGCGCAAGGAAATCGCATCGCGCTGCTGCTCGAAGCCGGCCAGCATTGGGACCCGCGCGCCGTCAGCGCGGCACGCGACACGCTGATGCGTTTTCTGGTGCAGGCCGGCGCACTGGCGCGCAGCGAGGCGCCCATGGGCTGGCTGCTGCCCGACAGGTCGCCGCCCGCGCCCGTGGTGGTGACGGATCGCGTGGTCGCCGCGTCCATGGATTTCAGTTTCAGCGAAAGCTACACCGGCGGCGAAGTCATTGCCAGGGCGGGCACCGTGATCGCCACCGATGCGGGCCGCGAGGTGGTGACGCCTTACGACGATTGCGTGCTGGTCATGCCCTCGCTGCGGCAATTGCGCCCTGGGGTCACCACGGTGCGGCTGGGGCGGCGGGCCTGAGCGCGGCTGGGCGCTTACTGCAGCGGCAACCGGATCCACAGGCGCGCGCCGACGGGCGCCAGGGCCTCATAACCCGCCTGCCCGCCGTGCCGCTCCGCCACGTTGTGCACAAAGTAAAGGCCCAGGCCGGTGCCGTGCGCGGGCCGCTGCATGGCCTTTTGCGTGCTGAAGCGTTCGAACAAATGAGGCAGCATTTCCGCGCTGACGCCCGGCCCCTGGTCGGCTACGGACAGCTCGGCTTTTCCGCCCTGCAAGGCCAGGGTCACGGTGACGGCGCCACCCTCGGGCGAGAAGCGCAGCGCGTTGTGCAGCAGGTTGTCCAGCGCGCGCTCCAGCAGGTGGAAGTCGCCGCGTATCCATACCGGCTCATCGGGGATGTGCCGCAGCAAGCGCACGGATCTGGCCTGGGCTGCTTCGTAGACCGCATCGGTGGCCTGGTGCGCGACGCTGCCGAGGTCGATCTCGCGCAGGTCTTTTTGTTCCAGGCTTTGCACGCGGGCCAGCGAGAGAAACGACTGCGCCAGCTTGTGCGCGCGGCGCAGTTGCTGGAAGAGGCGGTGCTGATTGGCCTCATCGAGCGTTCCCCCGCCCAGTTGCTGCACGGCGGCGGCCAGCGGGACGCGGATGTCGTGTGACAGGAAAGCCAGGGTCTCCTCGCGTTCCTTGTGCAGGTTGTGAAAGCGCTGCTGTGCCTGCTTGACGTACTCGATGCGCTGTTCGAACCTGAGCTTGTGGAAAGGGCTGTCCGCCGTCGCGCCGGTCAACTGCTGCAGTTGCCAGTCAAGGTAACGCCTGGCCACTTCGAGGCGGCGCCAGCTCCACAAGGGGTAGGCCGCGATGGCCGCGACCAGGGCGCCCGAAGGAGCAAACCAGCGCCCCGACACCAGGGGCAGGGCCACGCTGAGCCCGGCGAGCACGGCGAACCAGGACGCGCTGACCAGCAGGCCCGGCAGGGGCATGAAGCGGGTCGCCCACAGCAGGGGCACCAGCGCCAGTGCGACGCTCAGCGCCAGCGTCCAGGCGCGTCCCAGCGGCACGATAAAGCGGTCGTCTCGCAGGTCCAGCAGCACGTTGGCCAGCACTTCCACCCCCGGCATGGCGGCGCCGTTGGTGCTGACCGGGGTCGACAGGATGTCGCCCATGCCGGCCGCCGTCGCACCCACGAACACGATCTTGCCGCGCAGGGCCTGCGCGGGTTCGCCGGGGCGCAGGAGCTCGGCCGCCGAAATGCTGGGAATGGTTCCGGGCGGGCCGGCAAAGCGCAGCAGCCGGGGCTCGCGCCGCACCAGCGTGGGCGCCTGCCCGGACTGCGGGGCCGCGTCCGCGGGCTGCAGGTAGGCGGCGTCGGCGGGTGCTTGCCAGCCGCTGGTCTGCAGCGTGGTTTGCGCCAGCAAGGGCCAGGCAGCGCTGCCCACACCTTCCCACAGGTGCACGCCGCGCGCCACGCCGTCGTCGTCCAGGCGCACGCTCACACGCCCGAGGCCGGCCGCGGACCGCGCGAGTTCGGGGATGGGCGGCGACTCCAGCAACTGGCCGTCAATGCGGGCGCTTTCCATCACGATGGGCAGCGACACGTTGCCGCAGGCGCGCATGGCTTTGGCCAGGGCCTCGTTGCCTGCGGGGTCGTCGCCGGCCTCATTGAAGGCGATGTCCATCGCCACGGCTTTCGGGGAGGCTCCGCAGATCTGCTGCAGCAGTTCGGCGTGCAGGCCGCGCGGCCAGGGCCAGCGGCCCAGCTCCTGCAGGCTGGCCTGGTCGATCGCCACGATCACCACGCCCGAGGGCGGGGGTTGCCCGCCCAGGCGTTGCGACACGTCGAACACGAAGTGGTCCAGGCGCGCGAGCCAGCCGCTGGCGCTCACCCCCAGCGCCAGCGCGGCCAGCACCAGGCCCATGCCCAGGCGTTCGCGCAGGCTGTGCGCGCTGCGGGGCGGGCGAGTGTCTTGCATGGTGGGGTTGATGTGCGCGTGCGCCGGCGGCGGCTTACAGCAGCAACAGCGGCAAGCCCAGCATCCACATATACGGATGGCGCGAAGGCACGTCTATCTTTTGCAGCATGGGCGGGCCGGCGGTGCCGTCCTGGTTGTCGACCAGGCGCACACCGAGGTAATGCGCGCCGCCGGAAGGGCGTGGCAGGCGGACCGTGCCATCGGAAGAATCCTGTTGCTGGTCTTCGGGCGCCATGCCTGCCGTGGCCGACACGGAAACCCTGTAGTGATGGTCCGCCGGCGGTGCGGGCAGATCGAGCAGCAAGGCATCGGTTTCGTAACGCAGCGCGGCCTGGCCCAGGTCGGGCTGGCCCGGCGCGGGCTTGTAGCTGAAGGGCGATGCCGCGGACCACGGCCCCTGTTCACCCTGGGCCGTGATGCTGGCGACACGCCAGTACAGCTTGCCCTCGGGGAGGTCGGCGGCCGGCTGCCACTCGGTCTGGGCCAGGGGCTGGTCCAGCAGTATTTGCGCGAAGTTCTCGGATTGCGAGGCCTGCACGCGGTAGCGCGCGGCGTCCACCGCGCTGGTCCAGCGCAGGGTGGGGCGCGGTGAGCGCACCGTGGCGGAGCGGCCCGGCGCCTGCAGCGCGGGCGCGAAGGGGCGTGCCGCCACGGTGAAGTTGTGGCGCGCTTCCAGCCCCTGCAGGCCCAGCGCATCGACGGCGCGCACGCGCAGGATGTAGCGGCCGTTGGGCAGGTCGGCAAAACTCAGCACACCGGCGTTCGAGGTTCTTTCCGCCAGGATGGCGTCAAAGCTGCTGTCCTGGGAAACCTGGCCCCAGAGCGTCGCGTTCTGCTCACCGCGCGCGGCAGGCAATGAAAACCGCAGCGGCAATTGCTCCAGCCGCGCCGGCAGGGCCGACACATCGGGCGCACGGGGCAGTGCGCGTGGCGGCACAGGCGCCTGGCCCTCGCGCGCCAGCGTGCCGAAGCCAGGCCCCACCACCACGGTTTTTCCGGTGGCGTCCACACCCACGGAGCCTTCCAGGGTTTCTTCGCGCGTCAGGCCGTCCTCCACCCCGACGCGAAACACCGTGCCGCGCACCACCGCCTGGGCGCTGGGCGTGAGCACGCGCAGGTTTTGCTGCGTGCGCCGCCCCGGGTTGTCGGTGATTTCCGTCTGGCCGCGCAGCAGGCGCACCCGCGTATCGGCCATCAGCCCGCCGCCGTAAAGGCTGAGGGTGTCCAGCACCAGCGTCGAGCCGGGGTGGATGCGCAGTTGCGTGCCGTTGGCCAGTTCCAGCGTGGCGCTGGCCAGGGGTTCGGTCTGGAGTTCGGCGCCGGCGGGCAGCGCCTGCCCGCTGGCTGCGGTTTTCCAGCTTCCGTCGGCCTCGCGCCATCGCGCGCTGCCGTGCACGGTTTTCAGGATGGCCTGGCCGGGGCTGGCGCGCAGCAGGGAGGCCGGAATGCGCAGCACCGTGCCCGGCGGGATGCGATGCGGGTCGGCAATCCGGTTGAGCTTTTGCACCACGTCCCAGCGCTGCGGATCCACCAGGTGGCGCTGGCCCAGGCTGATCAGCGTGTCCCCGGGGCGGACGCTGTAAAGCCATGCCGGCACGCCGGATGCGTTGCCGGTCACGCCGGCGGGAGTCGGCGTCTGGGCCTGCGCGGCGATGCCCAGCGACAGGAGGCAGGCCGCGGCGATGCATTTGTACATGGGGAATTTTCCAGAACGTGGCGGCCTGGCGTGCTGCCGGCCCGGCCCGGATGGGCAAGGGCAAAAAGGATGGGGCGGTGGGTGGACCTCAATCATGCAGCCACTCGAGCCGGTAGCCCTGGCCGTACACCGACACCAGGCGCCAGCCCGATTCGGGAGACAGCTTGAGCTTTCTGCGCAAGGCGCTGGCCTGCACGTCCACCTTGCGTGACTCCACATCGGTGTTGTGTCCCCACACCGTCAGCAACAGGTGCGAGCGCGTCAGGAGCCGTCCCACGTTCTGCAGCAGGTACAGCGCGAAATCGGTTTCAAGCTCGGTCAGCTCCACGCGCCGGCCTTCCACAAAGAACTGCCGGTTGGCGAAGTCCACTTCAAGCGCACCCCAGGCCCGTCGCCGTGTTTCCTGTTTCACGCCGGAGCGGTGCAGCACGACGTTGAGGCGCGCCAAAAGGATGGGCCTGGACACCGGCTTGACCAGGTAATCGACCGCACCGGCCGACAGCATCTGCACCACGTCGTCTTCGCCGTCGCGCGCCGTCAGAAAAATCACCGGGGGGCAGGCTTCCTTGAGCTGCAGCCGCAGCCGCGCCAGCACTTCAGGCCCCGACATGTCCGGCACCAGCCAGTCCAGCAGGCAGGCCGCGTATTGCCCCCGTTCCACCGCCCGCGCGCAGTCGGCGCCGCGGTTGAACAGGTCCACCTCGAGGCCGGCTTCCTTGATCCATCCACATATCGCTTCGGCGGTTTCGGGCTCGTCCTCCAGGTAGGCGATTCGGGGGGCGGAAGTGTGGGGCATACGGGTTCGGGAGACCGGTCTGGCAGGCTTTGTTACTTATGGTTACGAATAGGACCGTCTTGGGCAACCGAGTTTAGTGGTCTGACAACTCTCTGACCACCCCTGCACCCCTCGACTGTTGGTAATTCGTAAGTGTAAACAAGGATTTACCCTTTGTTTCCAGTAGGCCCCCTATGATCCGCCGCGCTAGTACCTTTTACCTCCTGTCACACCTATGCTCGATTATCTGCGACGCTGCGCGAAACTTGTCTCCAAGCTGCCGAAGCCGGCCTCCCTGATCCGGCCGGTGTTCGTTTTCGGTTTCAGTTTGTTACCTGTTGCCGCTTTTGCCCTGACAGCTTCGGTAACGGCGGTGATACCGGCTCAAGGTATTTACCCGGGTGAAATAGCCACTTTACGCATCGCTTTTTCCAACAGCGACCCGGTTCCGGCCACCAACGTGGCGTTCAGCAACAGCCTGCCGGGCGTGCTGCCCAACGGCCTCAAAGTGGCCGGGGCGGTCACCAACGGTTGCGGCGGCGTGTTCACTGCGGCGCTCGGGTCGCAGTCGCTGGACCTGACGGGCGGCAGCGTTCCGGCCGCTGCCGGCGGCATCGACGGCCAGTGCGTGATCGACATCCCCGTCACCGCCGGCACTTCGACCGGCAACGCGACTTCGTACGCCTACCAGATCCTCAACGGCGCGGTCACCAGCAGCGCGGGCAGCAACAGCGGCGACGTTTCGCAGACCTTCAACATCCGCGCGCTGCAGCAGCCGCAAATCTCCAAGGCCTTCGGCAGCTCCACCCTGGTGCTGGGCGGCGCGACCGGCTCGCTGACCATCACGCTGACCAATCCCAACCCGGTGGCGATTGAAGGCTTCAGCATCACCGACAACTTTCCGCAGCTGGGCGGCAGCGCCATCATCAAGGTCGCGGCTGTGCCCGGCGCCAGCGCCAATTGCACCAGCGGCCCCGCACCCGCCTTCAACCCGGCGCCCGCCGCGGGCGACACCAGCGTGACGGGTACGGGCGACATTCCCGCCAACGGCAGCTGCAGCTTCGTGGTCGCCGTGGAAGCCTCGCAGACCAACGGCCAGTACACCACCAACGCGCAGAGCAACCTGATCAACCGCAGCAGCGATTTCAGCAACGCACTGGGCATTCCCGCGCAGGCCAATGCGCAGGCCAACATCACCGTCAGGTCGCCGCTCAGCGTGGCCAAGGCGTTTTCCGCCAGCTCGCTGTCCAGCGGCTCCGCCGGCAGCCTCACCATCACCCTGACCAACAGCGGCAATACGCCGCTCAACGTCACGACCTTCGACGACAGCCCGATCGACGGCCTGGGCGGCGTCAACCCGGCGACGGGCCTGAACGTCACCTCGGCGGCCACCAGCTGCGCCGGCGGCGCGGCCGCCGCCATCAACAGCAACAAGGGCGTGCGGCTCACAGGCGGCACCATCCCCGCCAACGGCAGCTGCACGGTCACCATCAACTACGACGGTTTCGTGCAGACCTCGGGCGTGCCGGTCACCTACACCAACAACATTCCGCAAGCCGCGGTCGACGTGGGCAACGCGGCCATCAAGAGCCAGAGCGCCTCGGCCACCATCCTCGTGGCCGACGACCTGCGCGTGCTCAAGTCGGCGCTGCCGGCCAGCTCCGTCGCACCCGGCAACCCCATCCAGTACCAGGTCACGGTGCAGAACTACGGCGCCGGGGCGATCAACAACTTCACGGTGACCGACAACTTCACCAATGGCCAGACCTTTCTGACCGGCACGATAGGCGGCATCAACTACACGCCGACCGTGACCGCGGCCTGCGGCAACGTCAATTCCGCGAGCGCCCTCGGCAGCACCACGGCGGTCCTGACGGTGGACACCCTGCCGGCCCGCGCCAGCGTGAGCGTGCCGGGCGCCTGCGTCATCACGATGTGGGCCATGACGTCCACCGCGGCGGTCGCGTCGTCGGCCAACACCATCGCGGCCGGCGGCGTCTGCTACAACGCCGGCGCTACCTGCAACGGCGGCGCATCCAACGCCACCGGCGTGACGTCCAACGCCGCCGTGCTGGCGGCCACCAAGGCTTTCGCGCAGTCGTCCCCCGGCGTCAGCACCTTTGCCGAAGGCACCATCGTCCGCATGACCATCACGCTGACGAACAAGTCGGCGAACCCGCTGACCAACGTGTCGATTTCCGACACGCTGCAGCTGGCCAACAGCGGCGGCGGGCAACTGCGCATCGCCAATCCGGCCAACGCCGCCAGCACCTGCGGCAGCCCGACCATCACCGCGGTTGCAGGCGCCACCTCGGTGGGGCTGAACGGCGGCACCGTGCCCGCGCGCGCCGGCAACGGCCTGGGCGCCGACGGCAGCTGCGTGCTGCAGGTCGACGTGGTCGGCCCGGCCGGTGTCTACCCCAACACCGCCACCGTGGGCGGCACGCAGACCTACGGCAACGGCACCACCCAGACGCTGACTCCCGTCACCACCAACACGGCTACGCTCACCTACACCTCGGCCCTGAGCGCCAACAAAAGCTTCAACCCGGCCAACGTGTCCTCGGGCGGAAAGTCCACCGTCACCGTCCAGCTGCTGAACGCCAGCGCGCTGGCCCTGACCAATGTGAGCGTGACCGATCCGCTGCCCGCGGGCATGGTGCTGGCCAATCCGCCGAACGGGCAAACCACCTGCGCGGGCGCAACGTCCATCACCGGCGCGGCCGGGGCCGGCAGCATCACGCTGACGGGCGCCAGCATTGCGGGCAACGGCAACTGCGCCTTCCTGTTTGATGTGGTTGCCACCGGCGCGGCAAATTGGGTCAACACCCTCCCGCCCGATTCCATCCTGGCCGACGGCGGCGTGCGCAACGTCGCACCGGTCAGCGCCACCTTGCTGTTCACGCCGCCCAACGGCATCGCGGTCAGCAAGGCCACCTCCATCAGCTCGCTGACCTTCCCCGGCCAGGTCAGCCGCCTGACCATCAACATCGCCAACGGCACGCAGGCGGTCAGCAACCTGGGCTTCACCGACTACTTCACCGTGGGCGGCACGGCGGGCGGCACCAACAACGGCTGGGTGCTCACGCCCAACCCCGCGCCCTCCACGACCTGCCCCGGCGGCGTGGTGACCGCGGTGGCGAACACGCGCTCGGTCAGCCTGGCCGGCGTGTCCCTCGCGGCCAATGCCAGCTGCCAGCTCGCCGTCAATGTGACTTCCACGGTGACGGGCGGCAACACCAACACCATTCCGGCCGGTGCCATCACCACCGACCAGAACCTCAGCAACAACACCCCGGCAACCACCAGCCTGGCCATCAGCACCAACATCGGCCTGGTCAAGCAGTTCACGCCCAACGTGGTCAAGCCCGGTGAGCGTTCGCGCCTGCGCATCACCTTCTACAACCCGCTGTCGCAGCCCGTCAGTGCGCTGGCCGTCACCGACACCCTGCCGGCCGGCGTCACCGTGCCCAGCGGCGCCAACCCGACCACCACCTGCCAGGGCGCGACGGTCTCTTCCACCGTCAACAGCGTGCAGGTTTCCGGCGGCACCATCCCCGCCGCGGCCGGCAACGTGCCCGCGACCTGCCAGGCTGAAATCGACGTGCTCGTCGCGGCCCAGGGCGACTACGTCAACACCATTCCCACCAACGCGCTGACCGCCAGCGCGGGCGGCACGGCCTTGTCGAACACACAGCCCACCAGCGACACGCTGCGCGCCAAAGCGCCGGTCGTGGTGCACAAGGCCTTCAGCGCCCGTACCCTGGACGCGGGCAATCCCGTGGGCTTCACCACCGGCTCCGACAGCAAGGCGCCCGGCGCGCCGGCCGTGCTGACGCTGCGCTTTGACAACCCGAACAACACGCCGCTCACCGGCTTGTCCCTGAGCGACGCCTTGCCCTCGGGGCTGGTGGTCGCGCCCACGCCGGCCGCAGCCACCACCTGCACCAGCGGCACCGTCGTCGCGGCCGCCTCGGCAACCAGCGTGCGCCTGACCGGCGCGACGCTCGCGGCCGCCGGTTCCTGCACCGTCACGGTGAACGTGCTCAGCAACACCTCCGGCGTGTACACCAACACGGTTCCCACCGCCAGCATCACCACCAATGAAGGCGTGAGCAACGAGGAACCCACCAGCGCGCAGCTGATCATTTCGACGCCGCCCACCGTCGCCAAGCAGTTCACGCCGGCCGTGATCCCGCCGGGCGGCGTCTCGCGCCTGAGCATCGTGCTGGGCAACAGCAACAGCACCGCGATGACGCTGAGCGCGAACTTCGACGACGTGCTGCCCACCGCGCCCGGACAGATCCAGCTGACCGCCACGCCCGCCATGGCGACCACCTGCGGCGGCACCGTGGTGGCCGCGGCCAACGCGACGAGCGTGAGGCTCAACAACGGCGGCACCATTCCCGCCGGCGGTTGCACGATTGACGTCAACGTGACCGGCCTCACCGCCGGTGTGCACACCAACAACATCCCGGCCGGCGCGCTGCAGACCAACCTGGGCAACAACCAGTCGCCCGCCAATGCGCCGCTGACCATCAGCACCCTGGGCTATATCTCGGGCAAGGTCTTCAAGGACAACAACCCCACGCCCAACGGCACCTTCCAGAACGGTGTCGACACGCCGATCCCGGGCGTGACTATCGAACTGCGCAGCGGCGCCAATTGCAGCGGCGCCCTGGTCACCACCGGCACGACGGACGCGCTGGGCAACTACCTGTTCCCGGGCCTGGCGGCCGGCAGCTACTCCGTGTGCCAGCCCACGCAGCCTTCGGGCACCGTGAACGGCATCACCACGGCCGGCACCATCAGCGGCATCAACGGCAGCACCGGCACGGCCGGTGTCGCCTCCAACCCCACCATCAGCAGCAGCCAGGTCACCAACATCACGCTCAACGGCAATGGCGGGGGCGGTGAGGTCTCGGGCTCGACCGGCAACAACTTCGCCGAAGTCGTGCTGTCGTCCATCAGCGGCAAGGTCTTCAAGGACGTCAACAACAACGGCGTGCAGGACGGCGCGGACGACCCGCTGGCCGGCGTGACCATTGAGCTGCGTGACCCCGGCACCAACGCCTTGCTGGCAACCACGGTGACCGATGCCACGGGCGGCTATACCTTCGCCGCCCTGGTGCCAGGCTCCTACACCGTGGTGGAACCCACGCAGCCCGCCGGCACCTCCAACGGCATCACCACCGCCGGCGCCGTGCCCAATGGCGGCACGCCGGGCACGGCCACCGTGCCAGCCGTCACGCCCAGCCGCATCAGCAGCATCGTGCTGCCGCCCAACACCACCTCCAGCGGCAACAACTTCGCCGAAGTGCCGAACGGCGGAACAATCTCCGGCCGGGTTTTCCTCGACTATGACAACAGCGGGACGGTCAACGGCAGCGACCACGGCATAGGCGGGCAGACCATCAACCTGACCGGCACCGACGTGAACGGCCTGGCCGTCTCCAAAACCACCACCACGGCGGCCGACGGCAGCTACAGCTTCACCGGCCTGGCCCAGGGCACCTACACCGTCACGCAGCCGCTGCCGCAGGCAACCGGCACGACCAACGGCAAGACCGTCGCCGGCAGCACCGGCGGTGTGGCAACGCTGCCGGCCAACCCTGTCTCGTCGATCTCGGCGATTCCGCTGGCCAGCGCCAACGCCGTGTCGGCCGACAACAATTTCGCCGAGATTCCCGGCGCCGCGCCCGACCTCGCGATTGCCAAGACGCACTCGCCCGTCAGCTTCGCGCAGGGCTCCAGCACCGGCTTCTACACCATCACCGTCTCCAACGTCGGCACGGTCGCGACCTCCGGCACCATCACGGTGGTCGACACCCTGCCCGCGGGCATGACGGTAGCCGCCGTGGCCGGCGGCGCCACCTGGTCCTGCAGCAGCGCGGTGACCACGGTCACCTGCACCACCAACAGCGTGATCGCCGCGGGCGGCACGGCGCCTGTCTTCACGGTGCGCGTGGCGGTGGGTGCGGGCCTGGCCGGCCAGGTGCTGGTGAACACGGCCGTGGTCTCCGGCGGCAATGAACCCGCCGGCTTCAACGGCAACAACACCGCCACCGACCCCACGGTGATCTCCGACGTGGCCGCGGTGCGCGGCACGGTGTGGCGCGACCTCAACCATGACCGCATCAAGGACCCCGGCGAGCCGCTGGTGCCCGGCTGGATCGTGGAACTCACGCTGGGCGGTGTCGTCGTCGGCACCACCACCTCCGACGCAAACGGTGCTTACGCCTTCAACAGCGTGGCACCCGGCTCGGGCTACCAGATCCGTTTCCGCGAACCGACCAGCGGGCGCATCTACGGCCGCCCGGTTCCCAATGAAGTCGGCCTGCCGTACACCAATGGCACGGTCAACGTGAACGCCAACCCCGGCGGCGCCAACAACACCGACGGCACGCTGCAAGGCCTGACCCTGACCGCCGGCACCACGACGGTGGCGCAAAGCCTGCCGCTGGATCCCAGCGGTGTGGTCTACGACGCCGTGACGCGGCAGCCCGTGCCCGGCGCCGTGGTGACGCTCTCCGCGCCCGGCCTCACCGCGGCCGACGTGATTGGCGGCAGCCTCACGCAGACCACCGGCGCGGACGGCGCCTACCAGTTCCTGCTGCTGGGCGGCGCGCCTGTGGGCGGCACGCTGTACACGCTCACCGTGACCTCGCCGGCCGGTTACCTGCCCGGCCCCTCGGCCATGATTCCTGCCTGCACGGCCACCCTGGGTGTCGGCCTGGCCCCGCCCAGCCCCGATCCGGCGCTGGTGCAGACCAGCAACTTCGCGCCCGGCACCGCTGTGCCGCTGCACAACCCCGCGGCCTGTCCCAACAGCACGCTGGCCCTGGCGGGCGGCGCGGGCACCACGCAGTACTTCTTCACCTTCACCTTCGCCGCGATTCCAGGCTCCGCGAACGTGCTGAACAACCACATCCCGCTGGACCCGATTTTGGGCGGCGCCATCGTGATGACCAAGAGCACACCGCTGGTCAATGTGGTGCGCGGTGACCTGGTGCCCTACACCATCACCGCCACCAACACGCTGAACGCCGTGCTCGGCAACGTCAGCGTGGTGGACCTGATCCCCGCGGGCTTCCGCTACCGCACCGGCTCGGCCTCGCTCAACGGCGTGGCGCTGGAGCCCACCATCAGCGGCCGCAACCTGACCTGGCCCAACCTGTCGTTCGCCGGCGGTGAGCGCAAGACCTGGCGCATGCTGCTGGTGGTCGGCTCCGGCGTGTCCGAAGGCACCTACATCAACCAGGTCGCCGCCCGCAACGCCCTGGTCAATGCGCAGATCTCCAACACCGCCACGGCCGCCGTGCGTGTGGTGCCCGACCCGACCTTTGACTGCTCCGACATCATCGGCAAGGTCTTTGACGACAAGAACGCCAACGGCTACCAGGACCAGGACGAGCCCGGCATCCCCAACGTGCGCATTGCCACGGCGCGCGGCCTGCTGGTCACCAGCGACCACGACGGGCGCTTTCACGTCGCCTGCGCGGCGATACCGAACGCCGACCGCGGTTCCAACTTCGTGATGAAGGTCGACGAGCGCACCCTGCCTTCCGGCTACCGCCTGACCACCGAGAACCCACGCGACGTGCGCGTCACGCGCGGCAAGATGGTCAAGCTCAACTTCGGCGCCACCGTGCACCGCGTGGTCCGGCTTGAGCTCTCGGGTGCCGCCTTCACCGGCAACGGCGACGGCACCGAACTGCAGCCCGCCTACCTGGCCACCCTGCAAAAGCTGCCCGAGCAGCTCGCCGCGCGGCCCTCCGTGCTGCGCATCGCCTACCGCCGCGGCGCAGAGGCGGCCGGCCTCGCCGAAAAACGCGTGGCGGCCATCAGCGAGCGAATACAGGACTTGTGGAAGGCCAGGCGCAAGAAGAAAGAGAACGACGGGAATGAGGCCGCCGACAGCGAACCCCTGCACCCCCTGATGATTGAAACCGAGCTGGAGACGGCGAAATGAATTTCCGTACACATGCGATAGCCGTCGCCGCCGGCCTGCTTTGCGCGGGCGCGCCGACCTGGGCCGCGACCGAAGTCAGCGGCAAACGAATCGACAACGGCCGTATTGACCTGTTCAGCGTGCCGCCACCGCCGGCGGAAGTGCAGCCGGCCATCGACTACCCCATGCCCTCGGGCGTGACGCGCGAAGAAGCGGTCGGCATGCGGGCCCGCGCGGCGCAGACGCCCAAGGCGGCCGCCGCCGTCGACAAGGCGCTGCAAGAAGCCGGCGGCCTCAGCCTGTTTGTGTCGGGCAAGGCCGAGCTCACACCTTCGGCCAAGGCCGCGATTGAATCGCTGGCCGCCGAAATCCGCAGCAAGGGCGCGGCCTCCGCCGGCATGCGCATTGCCGTGGTCGGCCATACCGACAACCAACGCCTGGCCCCCGACACCAAACGCCTCTTCAAGGACAACCAGGGCCTGTCTGAAGCGCGCGCGCTGGCCGTGGCCGCTTACCTCAAGCAGCTGCTGAACAACCCTTCGATCACGTATTCGATACAGGGCGAGGGCGAGAACAAACCGCTGGCATCCAATGCAACACCCGAAGGCATGAGCCGCAACCGCCGCGTCGAGCTGCGCGTGTGGTTCCAGCCTGCGGTCCCGGCAGTGGCGCCTGTGGCCGTGCCCGCTCCATTGGCGCCGTGCACGCCGCAATCGGTTGGCCAATCGAATGTGCCTTTCCGTATCACCATAGACGGCGAGCCCATCAACACGGCCGAGATCCCCAACGAAGCCGACGGCCAGCGCTGCGCCGACGTCGCGCTGGAGCGGGCCGACATCCAGGTCCGCTACGACAGCCTGGCCGCCGTGCCCTTGATGAATGCCTGGGCAACACCCGGCACGGCCGTCAAGGGTGAAGCTGTGGAGTTCCGCGCCTGGTCCAACTACATTCCGTGGATCAAGAAGGCCGAGCTGCGCCTCTTCCGCCCGGGGCAAAAAACCCAGGAGCAGCCGTTTGAGATCGTGCCCGTCAGCTGGACGGGTGCGACCCGCTGGACGGTGCCCGCCAACACCGCGGGCGACCAGGTGTTCTACCTGCTGCGTGTGTACGATGCGCAGGGCCGCTTTGACGAAACCAGCCTCAAGCAGTTGAACCTGCTGGCGCGCGCCATGCCCGCCAATGAAGACCAGGACAAGCTGGAACGCGAGCGCCTCACCGGCTACGGCGAGAACAGCCTGGCCCTGCGCAACATCCCGGTGACGGGCGGCACCATCACCGTCAACGGCAGCAACCTCAAACCCGGCCAGCGCATAGAAGCCCTGGGCCTGGAGTTGCCCATAGACGCGCAGGGCAAGTTCGCGATGAAACAGATCATGCCGGCCGGCCCGCAGTCGGTGGAAGTGACGCTCAAGGAAGCCGACGGCCGCGCCAGCACCTTCCGCCGCAACCTCAACATCGCGTCCGATGACTGGTTTTACCTCGCACTCGGCGATTTGACGGTCGGCAAGAACAATGTCTCCGGCCCTGCCAAACTCGTGACCGGCGACCTGAGCCACTATGAAGACAAGGTCTACGTCGACGGCCGCGCCGCGTTTTACCTCAAGGGCAAGATCAAGGGCGAGTGGCTGCTCACGGCTTCCGCCGACACGCGCGAAGGCCCCATCGAAGATTTGTTCTCCAACTTCTCCAGCAAGGACCCCAAGTACTTGCTGCGCAGCATAGACCCCAACCTGTACTACCCGGTCTACGGCGACGACAGCACGACGGTGGACGACGCGCCCACGCAGGGCAAGTTTTTCGTCAAGCTGCAAAAAGGCGACTCGCACATCATGTGGGGCAACTTCCAGACCTCCTGGAGCGGCACCGAGCTGATGCAATACTCGCGCGGCCTTTACGGTGCGCAGCTGCGCTACCGCTCGGAAGAGGCCACGACCTACGGCGAGAAGCAGACGCAGATCGACGCCTTCGCGGCCGACCCGGGCACCCTGGCTTCGCGCGAAGAATTCCGCGGCACCGGCGGCTCCATTTATTACCTGCGCCACCTGGACATCACCCAGGGCTCGGAGCGTGTGTGGATAGAAGTGCGCGACAAGGACTCCGGCATGGTGATAGAGCGCCGCGAGCTCGCGCCCACGCAGGACTACGAGATCAACTACCTGCAGGGCCGCATCCTGTTGCAATCGCCGCTGTCCTCCAGCGGTGGCGCCGCCGGCCTGATCATGACTTCGGCCGTCGGCGGCCAGCCCACCTACCTCGTCACGACGTATGAGTTTGCGCCCGGCGTCACTGCCATCAGCAACCTCTCGACCGGCCTGCGCGCCAGCCAGTGGATCAACGACCACTTCCAGCTGGGCGCCAGCACCTACCACCAGGGCGAAACCGGCTCCAGCCAGACGCTCAGAGGCGTGGACGGCACGCTGCGCTACAAGCCCGGTACCTGGCTCAAGTTCGAAGCGGCCCGCTCCAAAGGCCCGGGCAACGGCGCGCAGACCTCGATTGACGGCGGCTTCGGCTTCAACACCCTGAGCAGCGGCGCCATCCAGTCGGCCGGCGCCGAACGCCTCGAAGCCTCGGTCGACCTGGCCGAAGTGACCGACAGCATGAAGGGCAAGGTCACCGCGTATGCGCAGAACCGCGACCGCGGCTACTCGGCCCCCGGGCAGATCGGCATAGGCGGCGAGGCCGTCCGGCAAGCCGGTGCGTCGGCCGACGTGGAAGTGCGGCCGGGCACACGCGTGCTGCTCAAGGCCGACAGGCGCGAGGGCGACCTGCAGGACAGCCAGAACGCCGAAGTCGCGGTGCGGCAGACGCTGAACAGCGAATGGGAAGTGGCCGCCGGCGTGCGCGCCGACGACCGCTCCAAGGTCACGCCCAACGCCAGCACCTTGCTCTCGCAAACCGGCTCGCGCACCGATGCGCAGCTGCGCGCCGACTACCGTCCCGACCGCGAAGGCGGCAAGCCCGGCGAAAAAGAAAACTGGGAAGCCTACGGTTACGTGCAGGGCACGCTGGAGCGCGACGACACCCGCGACCCCAACAACCGCGCGGGCCTGGGCGGCGCATGGCAGGTCAGCGAGCGCGTGAAGCTCAGCGGCGAAGCCTCCGGCGGCAGCATGGGCGCGGGCGGCAAGCTCGGCGCCGACTACCGCATCTCCGACCGCAGCAATGCCTACCTGGCCTACACCGTGGAAACCGAAAGCCCCGACGTCGCCTGGCGCGGCCGGCAGGGCACGCTGGTCTCCGGCGCGAGCACACGCGTGTCCGACCAGTTGCGCGTGTTCGGCGAAGGCCGCTCCGTCAACGGCGCCGGTCCGCAAAGCCTCACGCAAGCCTTCGGCACCGACTGGTCGCCCAACGACCGCTGGAACTTCGGCGCCAAGGTCGAATTCGGCACCGTGTCCGACCCGCTGGCCGGCGACCTCAAACGCCGCGCACTGGGCGGCTCGATCGGCTACAAAAAAGACGGCCTCAAATACGGCGGCAACATCGAGTGGCGCAAGGACAAAGGCAACATCTCCGGTGAACGCACCACCTGGCTCATGCGCAACACCGTCGGCCTGCAGGTGGACCCCGCGTGGCGTTTGCTGGGCAAGCTCAACGTCTCGCGCTCCAGCAACAGCCAGGGCGCCTTCGTCGACGGCAACTACCACGAGTTCGTGATCGGCAGCGCCTACCGGCCCGTCGACAACGACCGCTGGAACACCTTGTTCAAGTACACCAATTTGAACAACGTCCCCACCGCCGGCCAGCTCACGCCTTCGGGCCAGTCGGCCGATTACGCGCAGCGCAGCCAGGTCTTCTCCGTCGACACGATTTACGACGTGAAGCCATGGCTTTCAGTCGGCGCCAAATACGCCTTCCGCATCGGCGAGCTCAAGATGCCGGTGGCCACCGGCGAATGGTTCTCCAGCCGCGCAGACCTCTTGATCCTGCGCGCCGACCTGCACCTGGTCAAGGAATGGGACGCACTGATAGAGCTGCGCAACCTGCGCGCCACCGAAGCGCAGGACGCGAAAGCCGGCGCACTGCTGGGTGTCTACCGCCACCTCGGCAAGGGCGTGAAGGTGGGTGTGGGCTACAACTTCACGAAGTACTCGGATGATTTGACCGATCTGTCTTACCGCAGCCGCGGGTGGTTCTTGAACGTGCTGGCGGCATATTGAGGGGGCGGAAACTTCCCTGAAGGCCGTTAATGCGAATGCCGGTGGTGGGCATCCGGGAAATGCGCATGGCTGTGGGAGATAGGCAGGTGCTTGTGCGCATGCGTGTGGCGCGTGCCGGGCGCCACCGTCGTGCCGTGCGTTTCGTGCGCATGCTCGTGGTGCTCGTCACCCAGGCCGTGCGCATGTTCGTGGCTGTGCTCCAGCGGTTCATGGGTGTGTGAATGCTGGTGGCTCTCGGTCAGGTGCAGCCAGACGCCCCAGGCCATCAGCGCCGCCGCGATCAGCAAGGGTAGCGTGACGGGCTCGCCAAGGACGGCAATCGCCAGGGCCGCACCCACAAACGGCGCGATCGAAAAATACGCGCCCGTGCGCGCTGTCCCAAGGTGGCGCAAGCCGAGCACAAACAGCGCCAGGCTCGCGCCATAGCTCGCAAAACCCAGCAGCGCCGCTGCCAGCACAACAGGTAGCGCGGGCCACGCGGCGCCGAGGGACAGCGCCAGCACCAGGTTGGTGGCGCCGGCCACCAGGCCCTTGACCATGGCGATAAACGAAGCGTCGGACAAGGACACCTTGCGGGTCAGGTTGTTGTCCACGCCCCAGGCCAGGCAGGCGCCCACCACGGCCAGGGCCGGCCACAACTCGCCAAAGCGCGCCTCACCGGGCCAGGAAAGAATCACACCGCCCGCCACAATGGCCAGCATGCCCAGCGCGATGCGGCGGTCAAAATTCTCGCGAAAAACAAACCAGGCAATCAGGGCCGTCAACACGCCCTCCGCATTCAGCAGCAGCGAAGCGCCCGAAGCCGGCATGCCCGAAAGCCCCACCATCAGCAAGACCGGACCCAGCATGCCGCCCGCAAGCACGGCGCCGGCCAGCCATTTCCATTCCGCGCGAGGCATGCGCACAGGCGCTGACCGGCGCAGCCGCCGCAGCAAAAACAAGCCGATGCCTGAACCCAGGTAAAGCAAAGCCGCCAGCAGCCAGGGGCTGGCCTGCGCCAGCAAAAGCTTGGCCAGCGGCGTGCCCGCGCCGAACAGGGTTGCGGCGAGGAGGGTGGCCAGCACGCCGGGTTGGGACAGTGGGTTCATGGAATGGCTTTTGGGGTGCGGGGATTTTTGCCTTTTCCATATTACGCGAGTGCTGGCTCGCCTGGCGATGAACTTGGGGGGAGGGCGGCGTGGTTAACGCTGGTGGGTTGCGTGGTTTGCCGCCACATAGACCGGCGCCGCCTGCGCCGGCAACGGTGACTTGCCCCGGATCAAGTCCGCGATTTTTTCCGCGATCATGATGGTCGGTGCATTCAGGTTGCCGCTGACGACATTGGGCATGATGGAGGCGTCCACCACGCGCAGGTTCTGGACGCCGTGCACGCGGCCGGCGCCGTCCACCACCGCCATGGGGTCGGTCCCCATGCGGCAACTGCAGGACGGATGAAAGGCGCTTTCGGCCTTGTCGCGGATGAAGGCGTCGATCTCGGCATCGGTCTGGACCTTGGCACCCGGCGAGATTTCGCCATTGCGGAAAGGCTCGAAGGCCGCTTGGGAAAATATCTCGCGCGTCAGGCGCACACCCGCGCGCATTTCCTTGCGGTCCTGCTCGGTCTGCATGTAGTTGAACAGGATGCGCGGATGCGCTTTGGGGTCGGCCGAGCGCAGCGTGATGTGGCCGCGGCTGGTCGCGCGCATCGGCCCGACGTGCGCCTGAAAGCCGTGCTGCGTGGCCGGTGCGCTGCCGTCATAGCTGACGGCCATGGGCAGAAAATGGTATTGCAGGTCCGGGTGTGCCACCCCCGCCGCGCTGCGGATAAAGCCGCCGGATTCGAAATGATTGGTCGCGCCCAGGCCTTTTCCGGCGAACAGCCATTGCACACCGATTTTCAGTTTGGCCA
Organism: Polaromonas sp. P3_B1; assembly: GCF_056402935.1. Lineage (NCBI taxonomy): Bacteria > Pseudomonadati > Pseudomonadota > Betaproteobacteria > Burkholderiales > Comamonadaceae > Polaromonas > Polaromonas sp. P3_B1. The sequence continues at coordinate 136,770 of NZ_JBFUGK010000006.1, read as the reverse complement.
GCGGGTTCATCGCGCTGTACAGGGTAATCGGCTGCTTGCTGGCGTACTGCACGTAGACCTCGAGATGGTCCTGCAGATTCTGGCCGACACCCGGCAGATCGACCCGCGGCTGGATGCCCAGGGCGCGCAGTTCCTCCGCCTTGCCGATCCCGGACAGCATCAGCAGCTGCGGCGAATTGATCGCGCCGCCGGACAGAATCACCTCACGCGACGCATGGGCCTGATGCAGTTGCGAACCCCGCGCGTATTCGACACCGGTCGCGCGCGTGCCCTCGAACAGGACCCGCGTGACGCGCGCGCGTGTCACCACACGCAGGTTGCCGCGCCTGGCCGCCGGGCGCAGGTAGGCCTGCGCGGTGCTCCAGCGGCGGCCCTTGTAGACCGTCATGTCCATGGGGCCGAGGCCTTCCTGCTGGTAGCCGTTCATGTCGTGGGTGTAGGGGTAGCCGGCCTGCTGCCCCGCCTCGATGAACGCGCGGTACAGCGGGTTCTTGCAGGCCGCGGTGGAGACATACAAGGGGCCGTCCTTGCCGCGATAGGCGTCGCCGCCTTTCAGCCGGGTTTCGGATTTCTTGAAGTAGGGCAGGCAGTGTGCGTAAGACCAGTGCTCCAGTCCGGGCATGCCGGCCCAGGCGTCATAGTCGAACGCATGCCCGCGGATGTAGACCATGCCGTTGATCGACGACGAGCCGCCGAGCACGCGGCCGCGCGGGCAGTGCATCCGGCGATTGTTCATGAAAGGTTCCGGCTCGGTGTCGTAGAACCAGTTGTACTTGTCGTTGGCCAGCGGATAAGCGAAGGCCGACGGCATGTGGATGAAGATGCTGTGGTCCGCCGGGCCGGCTTCCAGCAGCAGGACGCGCGCGCCTTCGTCCTCGCCCAGGCGGTTGGCCAGGACGCAGCCAGCTGAGCCGGCGCCGACGATGATGTAGTCGTATTGTTCTTGTCTCATGTGAATTCCGGAGTTCCTGATCGGGAGTCGGCTTGCCGCGAAGTCCTATTCATAAGGGCAAGCCACTGCGCCCAGTTCGACGTACACGCTCTTCAGCTGCGTGTAATAGTCAATCGTCACCATGCTGTTTTCATGGCCGATGCCCGATTCACGGATACCGCCGAACGGCATCTCGATGGGCGTGATGTTGTAGTTGTTGATCCAGCACACGCCCGCCTGCAGTTGCGCCGCCACCCGGTGTCCTCGCGCCAGGTCGCCGGTGAACACACCGGCCGCCAAGCCGAAGCGCGTGTCGTTGGCACGCTTCACTGCTTCCGCTTCGTCACTGAAGCTAAGCACCGACATCACAGGCCCGAAGATCTCTTCGCGCACGATGCTCATGTCGTCGCGGCACTCCGCAAAAATGGTCGGTTCAACAAAATTTCCCTCGGCCAGTTTGCCGGTCTTGAGCTGCTTGCCCCCGGCCACCAGCCGCGCGCCTTCGGCCACGCCTTTGTCGATGTAGCCGAGCACGCGCTGCATGTGCGGGCGTGAAATCAGCGCGCCGACCTGCGTCGCCGGATCCATGGGGTCGCCGATGCGCAGTTTCCGGGTACGCGCCTCAAGCTGCTCCAGAAACGCCTCGTGGATGTCTTCATGCACAAAGACGCGCGTGCAGTTGGTGCAGACCTCGCCCTGCGTATAAAAATTGCCGAGCATCGCGGCGGACACCGCCTGCTTCAGGTCGGCATCGGGGAACACCAGCAGCGCCGATTTGCCGCCCAGCTCCATGGTTGAGCGCTTCAGGGTTTTGGCGGCTTCGGCCATGATGGCCTTGCCGGTGCCGACCGAACCCGTGAGCGACACCTTGGCCACCGCCGGGTGCGCCACCAGCAATTGGCCGGTGCGGGCATCGCCCTGCAACACATTGAACACGCCGTCCGGCACACCGGCCTCGGTGTAAATCTCCGCGAGCTTGGCGGCGCTGCGCGGCGTCAGTTCGGAAGGCTTGAAAATCATGGCATTGCCGCAGGCCAGGGCCGGCGCTGATTTCCAGCAGGCGATCTGCAGGGGATAGTTCCAGGCGCCTATGCCGACGCAAATACCGAGTGGTTCGCGCCGCGTGTACGCAAAAGCGTTCTTGAGCCCGTAATGGTGGCCGTGAATCGTCGGCGCCAGGCCGGCAAAGTACTCGATGCAATCGGCGCCGCTGGCGACATCGACCACTTCGGCTTCCTGGATCGGCTTGCCGCAATCCGCGACTTCCAGTTCGGCCAGTTCGCGGTTGCGCGCGCGCAGCAGTTGCGCCGCCCGGTACAGGATGCGGCCGCGCTCCGCGCCGGTCATTGCCGACCATGTGGCCAGCCCGGCCTGTGCCGCCTCGATCGCGCGCTCGACTTCCGGCGCCAGCGCCAGTTCGACCCGGCACAACACTTCGCCCGTGGCGGGATTCAGGTTGGCCAGTGTTTCCGAGGCGGTGCTGGCGTGGTAAGCGCCGCCTATGTAGTTGCGTAGTGTCTGGGTTGTCACGAGCTCACCTTGTTCCGATGTTTTGCCGTGCAATCGTGGATGGCCTTCGATGGCCTCCGATTGCCTTGACGGCTCACTATAGGTTCAGGGTGCCCGGCGCTCTTGATGTATTACGACCACGCGATGGCGCAAATTTCCGGACCGTCGAAGGCCCGGCAAGGGCGGAAAAGTTATTTGCGCGCCGGTGAAACGGCCCGCCGCATCACCGGCGCCTGCACGGACTGCAGCCGGTCCGCCCTGGGCGGGCAGCCGAACTTGTCCCGGTAGACGCGCGAGAAATGCTCCAGCGACGAATAGCCGGCGCCGACCCCCACCTGCGCCACGCTCAGGTCGGTTTGCTGCAGCAGCTTGTGCGCGCGCGCCAGCCGCAGGTTGATGTAGTACTTCAGGGGCGGCATCGACGTGTAGTGCTGGAACAGGCGTTCCAGCTGGCGCCGCGACAGCCCGACCCTGGCGGCGATATCGTCGCAGGACACGGGGTCGCCCACGGTTTCCTGCATGAGGTTGATCGCCGCCTGGACGTGCCTGCTGCCCTCGCCGGGGCGCTTGTTGGCGCTGCTCAGCAGGGAGTCCGTCGGGTAGCGAACCTGCGTGTACTGCATGTGCTGCGAAACCTCGTGCGCCAGGTCGGCGCCTTCGCGCTCGCCCAGCCATTGCAGCATCATGTCCAGCGTTGACGTGGCGCCCGCGCAGGTCAGGCGACGCCTTTCTATCGTGTAAAACTGGTCCTTCGCGTTGACGTTGGGGTACAGCTCCTGGAAGCCCTCCAGGTTGTCCCAATGAGTCGCCGCGCTATAGCCATCGAGCAAGCCGGCCGCCGCCAGGATTTCGGCGCCGGTCTCTATGCCCGCGAGTTCCGCGCCGAATGCCGCCTGCCGCCTCAGCCAGTTTTTGATCTTGCGGTTCTTCGCATACTTCTTGGCCTCGAAGCTGGCGATCACAAAAACCGCGGAGAACTCCATGTCATCGGACAACTCCGCATCGACCGGAACCTGCATGCCGTGCGTCCCGACCACCGGGTCACCGTCGACCGACAGCGTGGTCCATTCGAACAGTGTGCGCTGCATCAGCCAGTTGGCCAGCACCAGCGGTTCCATCACCAGCGCCAGGCCCAGGTTGGAAAACTGCGGAATCAGCAGCAAGCCGATCTTGCGCGCCGCAGGTGTGGTTTTGGGCGACATGCGCTCCCGGTTTTCTTCCCTCATAGAGACCCGCCATGCGTTGATGAACAGCCTATAAGGTATTTGGGGCAGCTGTTGGCCGGTTGACGTAATACGACATATGTTAGTCGTATTACGTCAATATCGGCCGTTTTCCTAAACCTATAGTTCGTCAACGGAAGAGCACTGCTTACCGGCATGCACCACTCGCCTTGCGGCGGGAACGGCAAGAAAAGCATGCGGCGGGCAGGCCTGTTTCAGTCCCTGTAAATGCGCTATCCAACCAGGAAAACGTGACATGAGGTCTCTGCACATACTCGGCTCGCTTGCGGTTCTTGCCCTCACCTTTTGCGCCGGCCCCGCAAGCGCGCAAAGCAAATCGCCCGCCGGCGCCAAAGAGGCGGAAAGCTGCCGCACGGTGCGTTTTGGCGATGTGGGCTGGAGCGACATCGCCGCCACCACCGGGCTGGCATCGGTGGTCCTGGAGGGCCTGGGTTACCAGCCGAAGACGACGCTGGCTTCGGTGCCGATCACCTTCGCAGGCATCAAGAGCAAGCAGCTCGACGTTTTCCTGGGCTACTGGAATCCGAGCATGACGCCCATGATCGAGCCCTTCGTCAAGGCGGGCCAGATCAAGGTGCTGGACCAGCCCAACCTGGTCGGCGCCAAATACACGCTGGCCGTCAACAGCACCGCCTTTGAAGGCGGCTTGAAGACCTTTGCCGATATCGCGAAATTCCGCAAAGAGCTCGACGGAAAGATCTACGGCATCGAAGCCGGCAACGACGGCAACCTTCTGATCCAGCGCATGATCGACAAGAACGAATTCGGCCTGAAAGATTTCAAGATGGTCGAGTCGAGCGAAGCCGGCATGCTGGCCGAAATGCAGCGCGCGTCGCGCCTGAAAAAATGGGCCGTGTTCCTGGGCTGGGAGCCGCACCCGATGAACGTGCAGCTGAAGATGAAATACCTGGAGGGCGGCGACAGCGTGTTCGGCCCGAACTTCGGCGAGGCCAAGGTGTACACCGCGACCGCCACCGACTACCAGACGCGCTGCCCGAACGCGGCCAGGCTGATCGGCAACCTGCAATTCACGACCGACCTGGAAAACCAGGTGATGGTGCCCATCACCAACAAGGTCAAGCCCAATGACGCGGCCCGCGATTGGTTGAAGAAAAACCCGGATGTGCTCAAGAAGTGGCTGGCCGATGTCAGCACCTTTGACGGCAAGGATGGGCTGGCGGCGGTCAAAAAACACCTGGGGCTTTGATCGCCTCGCCGCTGAAAAAGAAAGTTATCGGGGAGTTATCGGAACGTTATCGCGAAGCTGTTGAAAAGTTTGCGGAAGTCTCATCAAAAAAACTCTGGAGGTTGGTATGAATATGGTTAAAAAGCTGTTGTCCGGCTTGTTGCTTGCCGGTGTCGCCCTCGGCTGTTCAGCCGTCGAATTGAAACACTGGCCCGCCGATGCCGCGGCCAAACTCAATGCGCTGGTCAAGACGCATGCGAACAAAGGGGAGTACGCCGTGTTCGATATGGACAACACGAGCTACAACTTCGACCTGGAAGAGTCCCTGTTGCCCTACATGGAAATGAAGGGCTTGCTGACGCGCGAGAACATGGACCCTTCGCTCAAGCTGATCCCGTTCAAGGATGTCAACGGCAACAAGGAAAGCCTGAACAGCTATTACTACCGGCTGTGCGAAATCGACGACATGGTTTGCTACCCCTGGGTGGCGCAGATTTTCTCGGGCTACACGCTCAAGGAGTTGAAAGGCTTCGTTGATGAATTGATGGCCTACGGCAAACCGATTCCGGCGACCTACTATGAAGGCGACACGGTCAAGACCATCGACATCCAGCCGCCGCGCATCTACCAGGGCCAGCGCGAGCTGATGAATCACCTGATGGAAAACGGCATCGAGGTCTACATCATGACCGCCGCGCATGAAGAACTGGTGCGCATGGTGGCATCCGACCCCCGGTACGGCTACAACGTCAAGCCGCAAAACGTGATCGGCGTGGCGACCATGCTGAAAGACCGAAAAACCCAGGAACTCACCTCGTCCCGCCTGCAGATCCAGAAAGGCAAATACGATCCCGCCAAAAACATGGATCTGCAAATGCATCCTTACCTGTGGACGCCGAACACCTGGATGGCGGGCAAGTACGCGGCCATCCTGACCTACATCGACCAGTGGAAAAAACCCATCCTGGTGGCCGGCGACACACCGACCAGCGACGGCTACATGCTGTTCCATGGGACGGACATCGACCGTGGCGGCGTGCGCATCTGGGTCAATCGCAAAGCCAAATACATGACGCAGATCACCGACATGTGGACCAAGAACGCGGCGCGCCAGAAGGAGCTGGGCCTGCCCGTCACGGCCGACAAGAACTGGATCGTCGTCAAGCCGGAAGACATTCATYCGCTGCCCGCCGGAAACAAGTAAGTCTCCTCATCCATCCCATCCGCCAGGAGGTGTTCAATGAAGCCTGATCGTCTCTGCCCCGGGATGCCCTCCCGGGTCCGGCGCGCCCTGTGCGCGGCCTTGTGCATGACCTTCGTGGTCGGGATGGGGCTGTTCCCCGTTCACGCGGCCAACAGCCCGGCGCCTTTGACGTTGGGGCTCATTGTCACGGGCGATACCGTGGAGAAGATGGTGGAGAACTGGAAGCCTTTCACCGACGCGCTGGCCAAAGAGATGCAGCGGCCGGTGCAGGTTCTGGCTTCGAAAGACTTCGCCGAAATTTCCGGTGCCCTGAAGAGTGGGCAAGTGCAGGTGGCCTGGGTCAACAACAAGCTGGCGATCGAACTGGTGGAAGCCGACCAGGCGCTGGTGTTCGCGCAGATGGTCGGGCTGGATGGCACGCGCGGCTACAGCTCGGTCTTGCTGGCCCGCAAGGACGGCGCGCCCCAGACCCTGGCGGAGGTGATCAGCCGACCGGGCAGCTACACGCTGGGCGCCGGCAACAAGGAGTCCATCTCGGGTTTCCTGGCGCCCAACTACTATGTGTTCGCCAAGAACAAGATCGATCCTGAGAAACACTTCAAGAAGATCAACCGCACCAGCCACCGCGACAATTTTCTCGCGGTAGCCGGCGGGCAGGTCGACCTGGCGACCAACAACACCGCGGACATGCTGCGCTACCAGGTGGAGTTCCCCGACAAGATGGCGCGCGTGAAAGTGATCTGGGAGTCCCCACTGATTCCCAACGATCCGATCCTGTACCGCAAGGACCTGCCGGCGGCCACGCAGCAACGCATCAGAAAATTCTTCCTGGCCTACGGCCGCGACGAGGCCGAAAGGGCCACGCTGAAGAATATGTATGACCTGTCGGCGTTCAAGGCTTCGTCGAACTACCAGCTGCGGCCCGTGGCGGACCTGTCATTGTTCCAGGCGCTGACCAAGGCGATGGGCAGCCCCCAGGACGGCGGCGATTTCAGCGCAACGCTCCAGCAGCTGACCCAGCGGGCCGCCCGGCTGGACACGTTGCTTAATTCCACGCGGATTGAGAGCCAATAGCCGGGACCAGCGCCACCTACCGTATCAACGGAAAAGTCCGAAAGTACTCCGCTTCCAACAGCGCCGGGTCCAGCTTCTTGAGCGCCGCATCAAACGCATCGCGCATCTCCAGACCCGCGGGGCTGCGCTTGAAGCAGACATGCAGTGTCAGCTGCGCGATGGGCCTGGGGTTGAACACCACCTGCTCTGCGCCGCCCAGGCGTGACAGGGTGTAGTTCAGCACGTTTTTGTCGATGACGATGCCGCGTATCTTGCCTTCTCTGAGCTTCTTCACGTTTTGCGCATCGCTGGCGCCGGCCTCGACGACCTGGCGTTTTTCCTTGATGGCGTTGTCGAAGGCTTCGCCGTTGACATAGCCTTCCACCACACCGAGCTTGTAGGGTTCAAGGTCAGAGATGGTGTTCCAGGTGATGGGCGCGCCTTTTAATGTCGCCACGCCCAGCAGGCTGGTGCCTATGGATTGGGACAGGTGGCAAGCTTGCTCCCGCTTGGTGTTGAAGTAGACGGGAAAGTAGCCCTCGTAATTGGGATCTTTCTCGCCCCTTTCCACGGTGGTGGCCCAATCCGAGGAGGCGCTCATCAAGCGGTAGCCGGCGCTCTTTGCCACCACGGTGGCAACCCGGGTCGAGAGCCCGTCCTGCGGCAGCAGCTGGCCGTTGTAGGGCGGCCATTCCAGCGTGGCCAGGCGCATCACCTTGGCGGTGGGCGCCCCGGGGGTGGCAAAGCTTGTCTGCGCGTGGCAGTTCAGCGTGGTCAAGGCGGTCACGGCGCAAGCTGTCCAGGTTGCGCGAGCCACCAGAGAGTACGAAATAGGATTCATAAAAACTCCTCGGGCTCTACCATCAATGAACACAAAAGATTACAAATTTGTGAGCCCGCGCCCATTGTTCGGCGGCCTTGGCAGGCGCAGTGGTGCGGGGTGGACGCGAATTTGTCCAAACGCGACAGCGGCACGGAGCAGGAAGGCGAAGGGGAAAGTGAAACGGGAAGCGCGGCCGCTATGGCGGCCTGTTGCTTCGACCAGGCGCGCGACGCTAAGGCCGGGTCGCCATAGCCTGCAGGTGCTGCTGCTGTTCCTCGAACTGAAGCCGCGTGATGTCGCGCTCCAGCCCCACACGACTGGCCTGGGGGATGGCTTGCGTTTTGTACAAACCTACCCAGACATCGGTGATCCGGCTGTCGGCAAATACACGGCTCACCAACTCGTTGAGGCGTGTTTCGAGCAAGGGCGTGTGCGCGCTGAGCGGCCACTCGTCGAGCATCCAGCGGCAGATCGGCTCGTAGTCAAAGCATTGCGCCAAAGTAGAAGGGGATGCTTCGGCCAGCCCGCTGATGCGCAGGCTCACCAGGATGGGCTGGGGCTCGTGTTCATGCGCGTACACGCCGACGCGCAGCCGGGTCTCCAGCGACTCGACACGGGCCGTCCATCGGGAGCGCGGCGCCATGGACGGTTCACCCATGCTTTTCTCAAACACTAGCATTCAACAATATTGACCGCCAGCCCGCCGCGCGCGGTCTCCTTGTACTTGGTCATCATGTCGGCACCGGTTTCGCGCATGGTCTTGATGACCTTGTCCAGGCTTACATGGTGGGTGCCGTCGCCGTGCAAGGCCATGCGGGCCGCRTTGATGGCCTTGACCGAGGCAATGGCGTTGCGTTCAATGCAGGGGATCTGGACCAGCCCGCCGACCGGGTCGCAGGTCAGCCCCAGGTGGTGCTCCATGCCGATTTCGGCCGCGTTTTCCACCTGCTCGGGTGTGCCGCCCATGACGGCGCACAAGGCGGCCGCCGCCATGGAGCAGGCCACGCCGACTTCGCCCTGGCAACCCACTTCGGCACCCGAGATGGAGGCGTTTTCCTTGTACAGCATGCCGATGGCGGCGGCGGTCAGCAGGAAGTCGATCACGCCGCCGGGCGTGGCCGTGGCGACGAAGCGTGTGTAGTAGTGCAGCACGGCCGGCACAATGCCCGCCGCGCCGTTGGTGGGCGCCGTGACGACGCGGCCGCCCGCGGCGTTCTCTTCGTTCACCGCCAGGGCATAGAGGTTGACCCAGTCCAGCACCTGCAGCGGGTCGCGCAGGGAAGCCTCCGGGTTGGAGCGCAGCCGCTGGTGCAGCTCGGCGGCGCGGCGCTTGATCTTGAAGCCGCCGGGCAAGACGCCCTGGGTGCGGCAGCCGCGTTCCACGCAGGCCTGCATCACGTCCCAGATCCTGTGCAGGCCGGCGTCGATCTCGGCATCGCTGCGCCAATGGCGTTCATTGCGGCGCATGAGTTCGGCAATCGAGATGCCGGCGCTTTTGCATTGCTGCATCAGCTCGTCGCCGCTGTGGAAAGGGTAGGGCAGCACGGTGACATCGGGTGCCAGCACCTTCTGCTTGCTGCCGTCGGCCGCGACTTCATCGCTGACCACAAAGCCGCCACCCACCGAGTAGTAGCAGCGATTGAGCAGCTCCTCCCCTGCGGCGTCGTACGCGACGCAACGCATGCCGTTGGGGTGAAAGGGCAGGGTCTCGCGGCGGTAAAACGCCAGGTGATCTTTCTCCCGGAAGGCCACCGCGTGCCGGCCCCCCAGCTGCAGCTGGCCCGTGCTGCGAATCGCCTCCAGCATCGCCGGAATGGCTTCCACATCGACGTTTTCCGGGTCATGCCCCTGCAGCCCCAGCAGCACGGCCTTGTCGGTGCCGTGGCCTTTGCCGGTCGAGCCCAGCGAGCCGTAGAGCTTGACCTCCACGCGCGCGCAGGAGGCCAGCAGGCCCTGATGCGCCAGGCGCTCGGTGAACAGGTGGGCCGCCCGCATCGGGCCCACGGTGTGCGAGCTGCTCGGGCCTATGCCAATCTTGAAAATATCAAAAACACTGACAGCCATGGTGGGGGATCTTGTCTGGCGCTGCGCGCCTTGGTAAAAAAATAGAGGGAATGGATGAATCAATTCGTCCGCGTGGGGCCAGTGTGCCTTAATGCCTTAGGGCCCTAGCGCAGCACCACGGTTTTCATGCCGTTGATGAACACCCGCCGGTCCAGTACAAAACGCAGGGCCCGCGACAGCACCAGGCTTTCCACCAGACGGCCCGCCTGTGACAGGTGTTGCGGTGTATCGGCGTGGTCCACGCGCTCGACCGACTGCTCGATGATGGGGCCCTCGTCCAGGTCGGTGGTGGCGAAGTGGGCGGTCGCGCCTATCAGCTTGACGCCGCGGTCGTGGGCCTGCTGGTAGGGCTTGCCGCCCTTGAAGCCAGGCAGGAAGGAATGGTGGATATTGATGACGCGGCCATGCAGCTCCCGGCACAAGTCCTCCGACAAGACCTGCATGTAGCGGGCCAGCACGACGAATTCGGCGCCGGTGTCGGTGATCAGCTGGCGCAGCTTTTCTTCCTGCGCGGGTTTGGTTTCGGCGCTGATCGGCAGGTGGTGAAAGGGCAGGCCCTCGGCCTCGGCCAGGGGCGCCAGGTCGGCATGGTTGGAGGCAATGGCCACAATGTCCATCTTCAGTTCACCGCGCCGCCACTGCGCGATCAGCTCACGCAGGCAATGGTCGAACTTGGACACCATGACCAGCACGCGGGTGGGCTGCGCCAGGTCATGCACCTGCCACTGCGCCTGCGGAAAGCTGTTCGCCAGTTCGGCAAAGGCGCCGCGCAGGACTTCCACCGGGCTGCTCAGGCTGAACACGCCGCGCACAAAAAAGCGCTCGGTCGTGTGGTCGTCAAACACGGAAAACTGCTCGATGTAAGCCCCATGCTGGTTTAACAAGGCGGAGATGGCCGCGACCTGTCCCTGGGCGCTGCCGCAGGCCAGATTCAGGCAGTAGTGGGTGTTGGTATCCGGCGTCATGAACAAGGAAAGTTTTGGAGTTTGGGTTCTTGCAGGGATACGAGGCGCCGCCTCGTATCCCTGCCAGTCAGGCCGCCATCTTCAGCTGCCTGTGCGGGTCAATGACGAATTTCTTGGGCGCGCCGGCATCGAACTCGGCATAGCCCGAGGGCGCTTCGTCCAGCGATATCACCTGGACGCCCACCACGTCGGCGATCTTGATGCGGTCCCACAAAATGGCCTGCATCAGCGCGCGGTTGTATTTCATGACGGGTGTCTGGCCGGTGAAGAAGCTGTGCGATTTGGCCCAGCCCAGGCCCAGGCGAAGGCTGAGCGAGCCGGTCTTTGCGGCCTTGTCGACGCCGCCGGGATCTTCCGTGACATACAGGCCCGGAATGCCGATCTTGCCCGCCGCGCGCGTGACTTCCATCAGCGAATTGAGCACCGCGGCCGGGGCTTCCGTCTGCGAGCCCGCATGGCCGTGACCGCGCGCCTCGAAGCCCACCGCATCCACGGCGCAGTCGACTTCCGGTGTGCCCAGGATCTGCGCGATCTGCTCGCCCAGGGGGGCATCCTTGGACAGGTCGACCGTCTCGAAGCCGACCTTGCGCGCATGTTCCAGGCGAGCCGGGTTGATGTCGCCGACGATGACAACCGCAGCGCCCAGCAATCGCGCCGAGGCGGCGGCGGCCAGGCCGACCGGGCCGGCACCGGCCACATACACCGTGCTGCCCGGGCCGACCCCGGCCGTCACCGCGCCGTGGTAGCCGGTGGGCAGGATGTCGGACAGGCAGGTCAGGTCGCGGATCTTTTCAACGGCCTGTGCGCGGTCGGGGAACTTCAGCAAATTGAAGTCGGCATAGGGCACCATCACGTACTCGGCTTGACCGCCTATCCAGCCGCCCATGTCGACGTAACCATAGGCCCCGCCCGCGCGCGATGGGTTCACGCTGAGGCACACGCCGGTGTGCTGCTCCTTGCAGGTGCGGCAGCGCCCGCAGGCCACATTGAAGGGCACCGACACGATGTCGCCGCGCTGCAGCGTTTCGACGTCGCGGCCGACTTCGAGCACCTCGCCCGTGATCTCATGGCCCAGCACCAGGCCGGCCGGCGCCGTGGTGCGGCCGCGCACCATGTGCTGGTCGGAGCCGCAAATGTTGGTGGTGAGCACCTTCAGGATCACGCCGTGTTCGGCCTTGCCGCCCAGCGGGTTGAGCAGTTTGGGAAACGGGATGGACTGGACTTCAACCTGGCCCTGGCGCAGGTAGACGACACCGCGATTAGCTGACATTCTGGGTCTCCTTGTATTGGTATGGAATGGCTTGTCCGGCTGCCGCATCCGGCGCGTCGCATCTCAAAGGCAGGGGGCGTCCTTGCTGGCAGCTTCATGCCCCGTTCCTTGTCAACGTGAAATCGCGCGGTGCTACGGCACCACTGCACTTTTACAGGTTGAGGCTGCGCAACTTTGCTGGGAGCGACGCGGAGTTGTCCCGCAGCGGCAGGTATGCGGCCGCGGCCGCGCGCTTCAGGCGGCGCGTTTCAGAGGCACCACGCGCTTGCGCGAGACCCTGGTGCGCGCTTCGCTCTCGCCCACCTTGCCGCGGCGCTCCTCGCTGGGCGCGTGCCCGAACAGGCTGCGGTAGGCCTTGCAGAAATGCGAGGACGACTGGAAGCCGCAGGCCACGGTGACCTGCATGATGGGATGGCTGCTGTGTGTCAGCAGCTCCTGCGCGCGGCGCAGCCGCAGGTTCATGTAGTACTGCGCCGGGTTGATGCTGAAGTAGCGGTGGAACAGGCGCTCCAGCTGGCGCAGCGAGAGCCCGACGGCGCCGGCCAGCTCGGCCAGGGGCAGAGGGTCTTCAATGTTGGCCGCCATGATTTCGGCGGCCTCCGTCAGATGCTGGTAACCGGGGCCTATGCATTCGGGCTGCGGGATGCGCTGGCGGTCGTTGCTGGCGCGCAGCCGCTCCACGATGAATTGTTCGGAGATGTCCATCACCAGCTTGGCGCCGTGGGCGCCGCGTATCAGGTGCAGCATCAGGTGCAGGGGGGCCGTGCCGCCGGAGCAGGTCATGCGGTCGCGGTCGAGGATGAAGACCTCGGGCGCGAAGCGCACCTTGGGAAACTCCTCGCTGATGGCGGCCAGGTTTTCCCAATGGATGGCGCAGCGGTAGCCGTCCAGCAGCCCGGCGCTGGCCAGGGCAAAAGAGCCCGTGCACAGCGCGCCCATGACCGCGCCGCCGGCGGCGCAGCGGCGCAGCAGCTGGCGCACGCCGTCGTTCGTGACGCTGCGGATGTTGACGCCGCCGCAGACAAAAATCATGTCGCAGCCGGCCAGCTCGGCCAGCTCCCCGGTCGTGGCCAGCGCCAGGCCGTTGCTGGCCACCGCGCTGGCCTGTTCGGGGTTCACCACGGTCCACCGGTACAGCGGGCGGCGGCTGATGTAGTTGGCCATGCGCAGCGTTTCCACGGCGTTGGCAAACGCGATCATCGAATAGTCGTGCAGCAGGATGAAGCCGACGTGGGTGCCGTCTTTTTTAGGCTTGCCCTCACCGGCGCCGGCAGCTGCGGCTGTGGGCGGGGGAGGTTCAACCGGAACGCGTGGCATGGATGCTCCTAGTCACTGCTCTCGCGGGCCACGCCAAAACTCTCGGTGAGGCGGTCGAGGATGATGGCCAGCAACACCACCGCCAGCCCACTCTCAAACCCCAGGCCGATGTCCAGTCGCTGGATGCTGGCGAGTACGTCGTTGCCCAGGCCGCCCGCCCCCACCATGGAGGCGATGATGACCATGGACAGCGCCATCATGATAGTCTGGTTGACGCCGGCCATGATGGTGGGCAGGGCAATGGGGAGCTGCACCTTGAACAGCAACTGGGTGGAGGTGCAGCCGAAGGCATTGCCCGCTTCGACCTGTTCGGAACTCACCTGGCGTATGCCTAGGCTGGTCAGGCGCACCACGGGCGGCATGGCGAAGATCACGGTGGCGATGATGCCGGGCACCCGGCCCAGGCCGAACAGCATGGCCGCGGGGATCAGGTAGACAAAGGCGGGCATGGTCTGCATGAAGTCCAGCATGGGCCGTATGGTGGCGTTCACGCGCGGCGCGCGGGCGCACCAGATGCCCAGCGGTATGCCGAAGAACAGGCTGATCAAGGTGGCTGAGAGTGTGAGCGCCAGGGTGACCATGGTCTGCAGCCAGAAGCCGGTGACCACAATCAGCGTCAGGGCCAGCGCCACAAACACGCCGAATTTCCAGCCCAGCCGGCGCACGCCCACGACGGTGGCCACCAGGATGACCGCCCAGAAGGGAACGGCCAGGGTGCCGATCTCGACCCACGTAGCAAATTTTTCGACCACCACACCGATGGAATCGAAGACGGCGGCGCCGTTGTCCAGCAGGTGTTTCACCCCGGCGTTGACCCACTTGCCCAGGGGCAGGACGTCGTGGGAGGCTTCGGTGATTTGCGAGAGAAGATTAGACATGGCGAGCCTCTTGAGCCATTCGGACGAGCAGGCTGCGCGCGGAGATGCAGCCCAGTAATTGGTCGGTGGCGTCGAACACGCCCACCGGTTGGTCCATGCCCAGCACAATCTTCATGGCTTCGGGCAAGGTGGTGTGGGACGCCAGGCGCGGCCCGCCGTTGTAGGAGTGGCCGTTCAAGCCGGGGTCCAGCAGGTCGGCCGCGGTCAAATAGCGCGAGGTGTCCACGCCTTCGAAAAAGCGTCGCACATAGTCGTTGGCCGGCTGGGTGATGATCTGGTGGGGCGTGCCTTCCTGCACCAGGTTGCCGCCTTCCATGATGGCAATGCGGGTGCCGATGCGCAGGGCTTCTTCCAGGTCGTGCGAGACGAAGAGCACCGTGCGCTGCTGCTCGCGCTGCAAGTCCAGCATCAGGCCTTGCATCTCGACGCGCTTGAGCGGGTCCAGCGCCGAGAAGGCTTCATCCATCAGCAGGATGTCGGGGTCCACCGCCAGGGCGCGCGCCAGCCCCACGCGCTGCTGCATGCCGCCCGACAGTTGCGAGGGATACTTCGCCGCGTAGGTCTGCAAGCCCACCTGGCTCAGCACTTCCATGGCCCGGTCCTCGCGCGCCTTGCGCGGCGTGCCCGCCATTTCGAGGCCGAAGGCGGCGTTGTCCAGCACATTGCGGTGCGGCATGAGCGCGAAGGACTGGAACACCATCGCGACCCGCTTGCGCCGCCACTTGACCAGGTCGCATTGCGGCAGGGCGGTGATGTCTTCGCCGTCGATGTTGATGGAGCCTGAGGACGGTTCGACCAGGCGGTTGATGAGCCGGATCAGGGTGGACTTGCCCGAGCCCGACAAACCCATGAGCACGTAAATCTCGCCCGGCATGACGTCGAAGCTGACTTTGTTGACGCCGACGACGTGCCCGGTCCTGGCAAACACTTCGTCCTTGCTCAGGCCTTCCCCCAGCAACTTCACGGCTTCGGAAATATTGCTTCCGAAAATCTTGTAAAGATTTCGGACACTGATCTTGGGTTTTGTCATCGTATGTCTCCGGGGATTTTTCACTGCATGTTTCGGTTATTTTTATGAGCAAGCAGCGTGCCACGATTCTCTCGGGCGAATATGTTTCAAGCTATAGGGTTTGTCCATGGAGGACCTCGATTTCTGCCGTTAAATACGAAAAGATCTTCATGGTTGCCGAGAGGAGTTCGAAGTGATTCCAAAGTGACTCTTGAATCGGTGCATGCACGCTTTTGAATTCACCGATCCAGTGCAACATCACTCACGGGTTTGCTGCAGCAAGGCAGGATCCATCCCTGGTCGATCTCGCGCGGGCGAATGCCGCCGGCGTGTTTCATCTCTACCTGGCCGGAGATTTTTTTGGTTTTGCAGGTGCCGCAGAGGCCGCTGCTGCAGGAGGAAGGCAGGCGAAAGCCCGCGGCCGTGGCGGCCTGCAAAATCGTCTGGTCGCTGCGGCACGAAAAGCTCTGGCCCATCTTCTGCAGTTGAATTCTGTAAGTGGAAGCGCCGCCCTCGGCCGTTTCCTGCGGCGCGGGGGCTGCTTCCAGATCGGCGAACGAAAAACTTTCTTCGCGGTAGCGCTGCATGTCGTAGCCCGCGGTCGCCAGCAACTGGCGCACGGCCGCCATGAAAGGCGCTGGGCCGCAGGTGTAGACATCGCGCTGCAGGAAGTCGGGCGCGATATGCGCCAGCCGCGCCGCATCCATGCGTCCGATATGCCCGGCATAGGCGCTGCCGGCTGTGTGCTGCTCGCACACGGTGGCCAATCGCAGTTGCGCCATGTTGCGCGCCATCAGGGTGAGCTCTTCCGGGAACAGCACGTCGGCGGGCGTGCGCGCGCAATGCACAAACACGATGTCGGCATCGCTGCCCAGGTCGTGCAGTGCACGGGTCATCGACATCAAGGGCGTCACACCGCTGCCGCCCGACAGGAACAGGTAGCGCTGTGCCGGCGCCTTGAAGCAGCTGAATTCCCCGGCCGGTCCGATCACGCCCAATGACATGCCGGGCCGCAGATTGTCGTGCAGCCAGTTGGACACGGTCCCGCCCGGCACGCGCTTGACGGTGATGCTGACCAGGTCGGGGCGGGTGGGCGTGCTGGACAGCGTGTAGCAGCGGTTGATCTTGCTGCCTGCGATGTCCAGCTCCAGCGTGATGAACTGGCCCGGCAGGTAGCGAAAGCTGCGAGGGCCGTCCGCCGCCAGCACAAAGGTTTTGACGTCGTGCGTCTCCTGGCGCACCTGGACACAGCGCAGGGTTTCGTCCCGGTCGGAGGACCAGGGCGGGGAGGCGGGCGCCGCGAAATCAGGAACGTGAAGAGAGGTGGACATGGGGATGGGCCAGAACGCTGGAAATGTCGGTGGATGTTTACCGGGATCTACCGGGTCAGTGCACTGAGGCGGTTCACATACCAGTTGCAGAATTTTTCGACCAGGCCTTCGGTGTACGGTGAATACGGTCCGGGCTGGTAGGCGCCGGTGGCGATGCCGATTTGCGACTCTTCCACCAGGCGGCGGTCCTGGGCATTGGTGGCATTCCACACGGCGGTCAGGTTTTCCACGGTGTAGTCCACACCCTCCACCGCATCCTTGTGCACGCACCAGGTGGTGCGCACCAGGGTCTTGGTGGCCGAGATGGGCAGCACGGAGAAGCTGACGATGTGGTCGCTCATGAAGTGGTGCCACGAGTTGGGCTGCGTCCAGAACGACAGGCCGCCCAGCGCCGGATCGACAAAGTCGGCCAGCAGCTTTTTGGAGGCGACTTCGGCATTCATGGTTTGCGACTGGCCGGAGCGGTCTATCGGCAGGCGCTGGGTGCGAAAGCCCGTCACGCGGTCGTCCAGGGTGTCGATCTCCGCCGAGGGCAGGCCCATGGCTTCCCAGCGTTTGTGGCTGGCGTCCATGATGTCCTGGAACTGTTGCTGCCCGGCGGCGTTGTGCTCGTCCGGCTTGTAGCCGAAACCGTATTCGTACAGGGAGATGGTCAGCTCGGGGTGGTTGCTCATGCAGTGGTAGCACTCCCGGTTGTTTTCCATGGTGAGCTTCCAGTTGCAGTCTTCCACGATGTCGACCTGGGCCGCGACCTTGCACTGGCTCAGCTGGTGGGGCGCAATGTAAGGCGTCATCTCGGACACCATCTGCTCGAAGTCTTCCGGAGGATCTTCGGCCAGGCAGATGAAGATCAGACCGGCCAGGCTGCGCACATGCACGGGCTTCAGGCCTGAACCCGTGGCATCGAAATCATCACCCATGTGCTTGGCGTGGATCAGCTTGCCGGTCAGGTCGTAGGTCCATTGGTGATAGGGGCAGACGATGTTGCCCACCACGCCTTGCCGGCTGGCGCACAGGCGCGAGCCGCGGTGGCGGCAGACGTTGTGGAAGGCCCTGATCTGCATGTCGTCGTCGCGCACGATCAGGATGGAGTTCTTGTCGAAGTCCACGGTGATGTAGTCGCCGGCTTCGGCGATCTGCGGTTCGACGGCGACGAAGATCCAGTGCTTGCCGAAGATGTGTTCCATGTCGGCCTGCAGCACCGTGTCGCTGAGGTAGAACGGCGCCTCCAGGCTGTAGCCTGGGCGGCGGCGGGCCAGCAACTCACGGGTCAGCAGGGTTTGCGCGGAAAGGGTCTTTGTCATAGTGGGCGTTTCGTCAAAAATGAACAAGAGAATGGGTGCGCAGGTAGTCCAATACGGCCTGCGCCTTGGTGTGTGGATCGCCTGTTTGCAGCACGGCGCCGCCCGTCGAGGGTGATTCGATCGCGCCCAGCATGCGGGCGTGGCCGCTTTGCTGGGTGCGGGCCTCCAGCAGCTTGCGGCGCTTGCTGCCGGCAACCCGCTGGCCTACGGGTGCTGATGTGGCTGCGGCTGCGGGCTTGGTCGCCTGAAGCGGCTTGCGCACGATGCGTCCCGCCATGGCGTCCGCCAGCGAATGGCGCAATGTGGGCGATGCGGCGGCGCTGACCACCAGCACGGCCGGTGCATGCACGCGCAGGCGGCGCCGCGCGCCCTTGGGCAGGGCCTGGGTCACGATCCAGGCGGAACCTTCGGCCTGTATGCCCAGGACATCGGCGACCACGGGGCGCTGCAGCGCGGCCGCCAGGGCATAGGGCAATATTCCTGTGCTGCCGGTGCCGTGTTCGGCTTCGGAGCGGGTTCCCGCCAACACCCAGGGCACATCGCGCAAGGCCGGCAGCAGGCGTGCCGCGATGTCGGCGTCTTCGCCGCATTCCCGCACCTCCAGCAGCGGCGCGCCCAGGGCCAGGTAATCGCGGGCGACCGCATCGGGCAGCGGGCCCGCCGTCAGCAGCCGCACAGTGCCCGACACACCCAAGGCCAGGGCGGCTGCGGCCGCATCGGCGCGGCTGCGCACGGGCCGGCCGCTGACCGCGTGGTTGCGCGCCGCCACGAGTACGGTGATGTCGCTCATGCGGCCTCCTTGTGTTGGCGCACCAGTTCCAGCAGCGCCTGCATCAGGGCGGCGCTGTCTTCCACCACGGTCAGGTCGGCGCGGCGCGCGATGGGCGCTGAGGCGTCCAGGTTCACCGCAATGACGTGGCGGCAATCCTTGATGCCTTGCAGGTGCTGCACCGCACCGGAGATGCCGAGCGCCAGGTAAGCCGAGGCGGAGACGGTTTTTCCCGTGGCGCCGATTTGCTGGGTACGCGCAAAACGGCCATCGTCCACCGCGACGCGCGAGGCGCCGACGGCGGCGCCCACTTCCAGCGCCAGCGAGTGGAACAGCGGCAGGTCGGTGACGCCGTTGCCCGCGGCCAGGATGAAGTCGGCTTCCTCGAGTGCCAGCGTTGTGGGGTCACCGGCCTGTACACCCAGGTCCTCGATGCCGCGCTCGGAAACGACAGGCATAGGCAGCGCGGGGTCGCGCACGCCGAGCCCGACAAAGGGCAGTTTGGTGCTGGCCACGCCCTTGGCCAGCAACATGACCTGGGCATGCGGGCGCAGCCAGTCCTGGCCGGCGCCGGCAGGCACGCGCAGGCTGTCCGCCCCCAGCTCGACCACGCCGCAGGCCAGGCCCAGGCCGGCCTGGACGGCAAAGCGGCGGCCCAGCTGGCCGTCAAACCCGGTGTCGGCGAACAGCCAGTGTTGGGGCGCCCAGGCGGCCTGCAGGCCTTGCAGCCATTGCACGCAGGCTGCGGGCTGGTAGCGATTCGCATCAAAATCCTCGGCCGTCAGCAAGCGGTCCGCGCCCAGTGCGGCCACATCGTCATGGCAAGGCCCCAGCACCGCCAGGATGACTTCGGTATCGGCCGAGGCCAGGATCGCCGCCGCCGCAACCGCCTGGCGTGCCGCGTCGCTCAGTGCGCCGCGCTCCGCGCGGGCTACCACCATGGTGGCGTGGCTGAAAGGGCCCTTGCTGCGCACCGCCTTGGCAACCGGCGCATCGAGGCGGTTTGCGCTGATGCGT
Source organism: Polaromonas sp. P3_B1 (assembly GCF_056402935.1). Classification (NCBI taxonomy): domain Bacteria; kingdom Pseudomonadati; phylum Pseudomonadota; class Betaproteobacteria; order Burkholderiales; family Comamonadaceae; genus Polaromonas; species Polaromonas sp. P3_B1. The sequence goes on along the minus strand of NZ_JBFUGK010000006.1, from coordinate 116,896 downwards.
TCGCCTTCGCTGCTGCCCAGCACGATGCGCCGCAGGCCCGCGGGTGTGATGATGGCGGGCCGGCGCGGGTCCACGCGGCGCAGCTGGCCTTGGGGGGCGTGTGCGGTGCTCATGCGACCTCCAATGCATGGGCCAGCAGTTCGGCCACGTCGAGCACTTCGGGCCGAGGCCCCACCACGCCTTCGAGCATGGCGGTGCAGTTGGGGCAGGCCACGGCCACCACGCCTGCGCCGGCAATTTTTGCATCGGCGATGCGGATATCGGGAATGCGGGTGGTGCCGGGAATGTCGGTAAACGGCGCGCCGCCTCCGCCGCCGCAGCAGCGGCCGCGCTCGCGGTTGCGTTCCATCTCCACGACCTTGATGCCAATGCCCTTGAGCACGGCGCGTGGCGCGTCCACTTCGCGGCCGTAGCGGCCCAGGTAGCAGGGGTCGTGGTAGGTCACTGCCTCCACGCTGCCGGCGCGTGTGGGCTGCAGCTTGCCTTTGGCCAGCAGGTCGGCCAGCAGCTGGGTGTGGTGCCAGACGTCGAAGTCACCACCCATGGCGGGGTATTCGTTTTTCAGCGAATGGAAGATATGCGGGTCGGGTGTCACGATGTGCTGGAAGCTGCGCGCCTTCAGCGTGGCGATGAGCTGGCGGGACAGGCGCTGGAAGCCATGCTCGTCGCCCAGGCGGCGCGCCAGGTCGCCGCAATCGGTTTCCGCCGCGCCCAGCAGGGCGATCTGCAGGCCGGCTTTCTGCAGCGTTTTGATGAAGGCGCGCAGGGTGCGCTGGTAGCGCATGTCAAAGCCGCCTTCGCCCACCAGCACCAGCCAGTCGGTCCGGCCGCCGGCGTCGAGCACCGGCACATTCAGGTCGGCCGCCCAGTGGTGCCGCGCCGTGAGCGGGAAACCGCCGGCGGTGTCGGTGTCGCGCAGCTGCTCCAGCACTTCCATGCCCTTGTTGGGCACCACGCCGTCCACCAGGGTCATGTGGCGCCGCATGTCGACGATGGCGTCCACATGTTCGATCAGCATGGGGCATTCCTGCACACAGGCCCGGCAGGTGGTGCAGGACCAGAGCGTCTCGCTGTTGATCAGGCCGTTGACGATGGGCAGGCCGGGCGCCCCGCCGTGCTGGCCTATGGGCTGGCCTGGGTAAGGGCTGCCTGCGTAGCCGGCGTCGGTTTTGGCGCTCATGCCGACGACCAGGTCCTGGATCAGCTTCTTCGGGTTCAGCGGCTGGCCCGCCGCGAAGGCCGGGCAGGCGGCTTCGCATTTGCCGCACTGCACGCAGGCATCGAAGGACAGCAGCTTGTTCCAGGCGAAGTCGGCGGGCTTGCCCACGCCCATGTCGTCGGCGGTGAGGCGCAACGGCTTGAGGGCGGTGGCGAAGCGTTTGTTGCCAAAACGCTCGGGCCGCGGATGCAGGCCCAGGTGCAGCAGGCCGGCGACGGCATGTTTCATCGGGCCGCCCAGGCCTATGCCCAGCGCCAGTTCCGCAGCGCCGGCGGCAAAGGCCAGGCTGATCAAGCCGGCCAGCCAGGGCGCGAGTGCGGTGCCGGTGAAGGCCACTGCACCGACCAGGGCCACGGCGGCCGCGAACAGCATCAGCGAATAGGGCAGGCGGCTCCACGGGCCTTTGGACAGGCGCGCTGGTGCGTTGCGGCGGCGCGAAGCCATGGCGATGGCGCCGGTCAGCATCATCAGCCCGGCCAGCAGCAGCGCCGCATCCAGTACCCGCAAGTACAGGCCCAGGCCGTAGTTCAGCGCGACCAATGCCAGGGCCAGGATGGCGCCGCCGGCCACGCCGACGTGGGCGCGGGCCACAAACGGCTCACGCGCCACCACGTCGTGCAAGTCCACAAAGTAGCGCTTGGGTATTTGAAACAGCCCGCGCAGGTCCACACTGGCCTGCCGGCCGGTTTTCCAGATAAGCGCGCGCCGGCCCATGCCCCAGGCCAGGCCCAGGACGGCAAGCCAGAACACGGCGCTTACAAGCTGCGGCAGCATCTTAAAAGTCCTTGCACAGGCGCAGCGAGTCGTAGATCGCGGCGTGGATGTTGTGCATGGAGACGCAGTCGCCGACGCGGTAGAGCAGGAAGTCCCCCTTGCCGGTGGCCTGGCTCAAGCCGGGTTGCGGCTGCGCGTCGTACAGGGCCTCGATGTCGGTCTGGCCTTTGTTGAGCGACAGCGGCTTGAGCTGCCAGTACAGGCCGTCATTGGGCAGGATGCCGTTTTCGATGACCACCTGGTCGACCGCGCGCTCTTCCAGCGCTTCGGTGTATTCGTTCTTCAGTACGGCGATCAGTTTGTCGCCTTCGCGGTAAACGCGCTCCAGCCAGAAGTTGGGCGTCTGGATCACGCCGCTGGCGTACAGCTGGCGGTAGAAGATCGGGAAGGTGGTGCCGCCCACATCGTCGGCGACCTTGACGTCGGGCGTCACGATCTCCACCAGCTTGCCGCGCGCGGCAATGAAGTCGGCCGCGCCGGTACCCGCATGGGTGCTGATGCTGTCATACACCAGGACGTTTTCGCCGGGCGCAACCGCGCCCGACAGGATGTCCCAGCTGCTGACGCACAGGCCCTGGTCCGCGCCCCAGGCGGGCGTTTGCCCCATGTGCGGTGTGCCGCCGGTGGCCAGCACCACGATGTCGGGCTGCTCGGCCAGGATCATTTCCTGCGTGGCCGCCACGCCCAGGCGGCGCTGCACGCCCAGGCGCTGGGTCTCCATGTCGAACCAGCGGATGATGCCGGCCATCTGCTCGCGTTTGGGCGGCTTGGCCGCCAGGTTGACCTGGCCGCCGACGACGGTGTTTTTCTCGAACAGCACCACCTCGTGGCCGCGCTCGCGGGCCACGCGCGCGGCTTCCAGGCCGGCCGGGCCGGCGCCGACCACCACCACCTTGCGGCGGACACCGGTGGTTTTTTCAATGGTGTGCGGCATGGTTTCTTCGCGGCTGGTGGCGGCGTTCTGGATGCACAGCACGTCCAGGCCGTTGTACTGGCGGTCTATGCAGTAGTTGGCGCCCACGCACTGCTTGATCTGGTCTTCCCGGCCGTCGCGGATCTTGATAACCATGTGCGGGTCGGCGATCTGCGCGCGGGTCATGCCCACCATGTCGACCATGCCGGTGGCCAGGATGCGCTCGGCCTGCGAGGCGTCGCGAATGCTTTGCGCGTGCATGACGGGCACTTTGGACACCGACTTGATGCCGGCGGCCAGGTGCACAAAGGGCTCGGGCGGCAGCGCCATGGGCGGCATGCAGTTGACCAGGGTGTTGTGCGTATCCGCGCCGGAGCCGACCACGCTCAGGAAGTCGATCAGGCCGCTTTCCGACATGGCCTGGGCAATCTCCTTGGCCATCTCGTGGCTGATGCCGTCTTCATGGAATTCGTCGCCGCACATGCGCATGCCGACGCAGAAATCGGCGCCGACCTGCTCGCGCACGGCCTGCAGCACTTCCATGCCGAAGCGCAGGCGGTTTTCCAGGCTGCCGCCGTACTCGTCGGTGCGGTGGTTCACGCGCGGGCTCCAGAACTGGTCGACCAGTTGCTGGTGCGCGGCGGAGATTTCGATGCCGTCAAGGCCCGCGTCCTTCACGCGTTTGGCGGCCCGGCCGTAGTCGGCCACGATGCGGCGAATCTCTTCGATCTCTATGGTCTTGGCGTTGCCGCGGTGCACCGGCTCGCGTATGCCGGAGGGGCTGACCAGGTGCGGCCAGTCGAAGCCGTGCCAGGCATTGCGCCTGCCCATGTGGGTGGCCTGGATCATCAGCTTGGCGCCGTGCTTGTGCATGGTGTCGGCCAGCTTGGCCAGGGGCTCGATCACCGAGTTCTTCGCCAGGTTGACGGAACTCCACCAGGACCAGGGGCTGTCGCGCGACACCGGGCTGGAGCCGCCGCAGATTGCCAGGCCCACACCGCCCTTGGCTTTTTCCTCGTAATACCGGATGTAGCGCTCGGTCGGGTTGCCGCCTTCGGCATACACCTCGGCATGCGCGGTGCTGACGATGCGGTTGCGCAGCAGGACCTGGTTCAGGCGGATGGGCTCAAACAAATGCGGGTAGCGCATGGCGAATCTCTAGAGGGGGCTGACGGTGAACACGCAGTGCTTGTGGCCTTCGGCCGCGCACTGGGTTTCGGCGCTGGTGGTGCGCACGGCCGAGCCGCTGGTCTCCAGCACCCAGTCCATGGCGCCCGAGAACCAGCCGGCGAACAGGTAGCAGACCTTGCTGTGGTTCACCGGCACGCCGGCAATGCCTTGCGCCAGCACGAATACCGAGTGCTCGAGCTTGATCTTTGCGCGGCCGGTGGCGGCGTCCGATTCGATGAAGGAGAACAGGCCCCAGCCGCGTTGCGACAGGCGCTTGAGGTAGTGCTCGTAAACCGCCATGCCGGACAGCCCGTGCGTGGCCGCCTCTTTCTGGCACCAGAAATACGCCGAGCGATGCCCCGCCTTGTAGAGCGCGGGTGCGTACACCTCGCGGCCCACCACGGCCTCGGTTTCGACATGGTTGTTGACGAAGAAGTGCCGCGGCACATAAATCATCGGCAGGCCGTCGGTGGTCCAGATCCCGGTCTGGGCATCAACTTCAATGGGGAGTTGCGGATTCATCTTGGGAGTCTCGTTATGGATGTCGGAACACGGCCTGGAACACGGCCTGTTTGTGTCTGGCGGAAAGCAAAGGTCAAACCACGGGGCAGGGGAAGGCTTCACCCCCGATCCGATGGCGGCCGGTGGTCCCAGGCCGGCTGGGACCACCGGGCCGCTATCTGCGCCCGGTGTTTGCGGCGCTTTAGCCGAGCCAGCTCGAAACACGCGCGGCGTTGTCGTTCATCCACTTCTCGGCTGCCGCGTCCGCCTTGGAGCCGCCTTCGACGGCCAGCATCACGGCGCCGATTTCTTCCGGCTTCCACGAGAATTTCTTCAGGAAAGACACGACAGCCGGCGCCTTGGTGTTCAGCGCCGGGTTGATGACGCTGTCCACGTGCTCTTCGGCGCCGTAGATGTTTTTCGGGTCGGCCAGGAAGCGCAGCTTGTACTTGGCGAACATCCAGTGCGGAATCCAGCCTGTGACGGCGATGGATTTGTTGGCGCGGTAGGAGCGGTCGAGTTCGGCGGCCATGGCCGGGCCGGAGCTGGGCAGCAGGCGCATGTCCAGGCCGTAGGCCTTGATGGCTTCTTCGGTTTTGCGCATCACACCCGCGCCGGCATCGATGCCCACAATGCGGTTGTCGAAATCGGCGCGGAAGTTGTTGAGGTCGGTCAGGCTGGTGGCCTTGACGTAGTCGGGCACGATCAGGCCGATCTTGGCGCCGGGGTAGTTGGCGCCCAGGATCTGGACCTTGTCCTTGAAGCTGGTCAGGTAGGCTTCGTGCGTCACCGGCAGCCAGGCCGACAGCGTCATGTCCAGGTCGCCGCGCGCCACGCCTTGCCACATGATGCCGGCCGCCAGCGGCACCAGCTCAACCGGGTAGCCCAGCTTGCTGCGGATGATGGCCGCGGCGAGGTTGGTGGTGGCCACGCTGTCGGACCAGCCGTCGACAAAACCGATCTTGATCGTGGGTTTGGCCTGGGCAAAGGCGCCCATGCCCGTGGCGGCCAGGGCCGAGGCACCCAGTGTCTGCGCCAGGAATTTGCGGCGCTGGCCGAGGGAGATATTTTTTTGCGGTTTCATCATGGTACGAACACTCCTGATTGATTAGTAGAAGGCAACGAAAGCTAAGAAGGCAAACAAGGCAAACAAAGAACAACCTAACCTGTCGGGAGTGTCAACTACACGCCCCACACCTCACCAAAAACACGGAGCCAGTTGCGCCCCATGACCTTTGTGATCTTGGCCACCGGCCAGCCCGCGCGTTCCATCGCGGCTGTCAGGTTGGGCATTTCGCCGATGGTGCGTATGCCCAGCGGGTTTTGCACGGTGCCGAAATTGGTGAGGCGGCGGAACTGCCCCTTGTCGTGGGTCAGCATGTCGAAGAATTCCTTGCCGTAACCCTGGGTGTGGTCGGTTCCCACGCCTACGCAGTCTTCGCCCACGATGTTGATCACATAGTCCAGGGCTTCGACGTAGTCCTCCACCGTGGCTTCGGGGCCGCGCTTGAGAAAGGGAGGAAACATGGTCACGCCGATAAAGCCGCCGCGGTCGGCGATGAATTTGAGCTGCTCGTCGCTCTTGTTGCGCGGGTGTTCCTTCAGGCCGGCCGGCAGGCAGTGGCTGTAGGTGACGGGCTTCTTGGATTCGAGGATGGCTTCTTCCGACGTCTTGGCGCCTACGTGTGACAAGTCCACCATGATGCCGACGCGATTCATCTCGCCGATGACTTCGCGGCCGTAACCGGAGAGGCCCCCGTCGCGCTCGTAGCAGCCGGTGCCAATCAGGTTTTGCGTGTTGTAGCAAAGCTGGACCACGCGCACACCCATGTCGGCAAAGGCTTCGATGTAGCCGAGCTGGTCTTCAAAGGCGTGGGCGTTCTGGAAGCCCAGGATGATGCCGGTCTTGCCGTCTTTTTTGGCTTGCTCGATGTCGGCCGTGGTGCGCACCAGCGACAGCAGGTCGCTGTTTTCGCGGATGGATTTCTTCATCTCGGCGATGTTGTGCACCGTGCTCTTGAAGTCGTCCCACACCGAGACGGTGCAATTGGCGGCGCTGAGGCCGCCTTTTTTCATGTCCTCGAACACCTCACGGCTCCACTTGGAGATGATCAGGCCATCGATGATGAGGGAGTCTTGATGCAGCGTGCTCATGGCGTTTGTCCTTTAGGCGTACAGAGGGAAACGGGTGGTCAATGCTTTGACGCGGGCATAGACCGAAGCTTCTACGGAGGCGTCGCCGGCGGGGTTGGTCTTCAGGCTGTTGAAGACTTCCAGCATCAGCCGGCCGACTTCTTCAAACTCGGCCACGCCGAAGCCGCGTGTGGTACCGGCGGCCGTGCCCACGCGTATGCCGGAGGTGATGGTCGGTTTCTCGTCGTCGAAGGGGATGCCGTTCTTGTTGCAGGTGATGCCGGCGCGCTCCAGCGCCACCTCGGTGGTATTGCCTTTGAGGCCCAGGGGGCGCAGGTCGACCAGCAGCAGGTGGTTGTCGGTGCCGCCGGTCACGAGGTCCAGGCCGCCGGCCTTGAGCACCGCACCCAAGGCCTTGGCGTTGGCCACGACCTGTTGTGTGTAGGCCTTGAAGCCCGGTTGCAGCGCTTCGCCAAAGGCCACGGCCTTGGCGGCGATGACGTGCATCAGCGGGCCGCCTTGCGAGCCGGGGAACACGGAGGAGTTGATCTTCTTGGCGATCTCCGCGTCGTTGGTCAGCACCACGCCGCCGCGCGGGCCGCGCAGGGTTTTGTGGGTGGTGGAGGTTGTGACGTGGGCGTGCGGCACCGGGCTGGGGTAGACGCCGGTGGCGACCAGGCCGGCCACATGGGCCATGTCCACCATCAGGAAGGCGCCGACCTTGTCGGCGATCGCGCGAAAGCGCGCCCAGTCGATGGTGCGGGGGTAGGCGGAAAATCCCGCGATGATGAGTTTGGGCTTGTGCTCCAGGGCCAGGGCTTCGACTTCGTCATAGTCGATCAGCGAATCGGCGCGGCGCACGCCGTACTGCACGGCCTTGAACCATTTGCCCGAGAGCGCCGGCTTGGCGCCGTGCGTCAGGTGGCCGCCGGCCGACAGCGACATGCCCAGCACCGTGTCGCCGGGCTGCACCAGCGCCAGCATCACCGCGGTGTTGGCCTGCGCGCCGGAGTGGGGCTGCACATTGGCGAACTCGCAGCCGAACAGCTTGCACAGGCGTTCAATCGCCAGGGCCTCGACCACGTCCACGTGTTCGCAGCCGCCGTAGTAGCGCTTGCCGGGATAGCCTTCGGCATACTTGTTGGTCAGCACCGAGCCCTGGGCTTGCAGCACGGCCTGGGAGACGATGTTTTCCGAGGCGATCAACTCGATCTGCTCGCGCTGGCGCTGCAGCTCGTGGTCCATGGCCAGGCTGACGGCCGGGTCGGCCTGGGCCACGCCTGTGGAAAAGAAAGCTTCAGTTTGCATGGGGACGCTCTTTCAAACGATTTCTAACAAGGGGGTGAATATCGGGTCGGCGCAGTGCGCCGGGCTGGTGATGCACAGGCGGTAAGGCCTGGCGGTGCGCTCCAGCAGGCGCCAGGTGTAGTCGGCGAAGCTGCGGCGGAACACCAGCACCACACCCTCGGTGTCGGTGCGCACCACGGTGAAGCCGGTCTTGGACGCCACGGTGCTGGCGCAGCGGCCCACGGCCAGGCTTTCGTAGTCGTAGGGGCCGAGCTGGCGCAGCAGCAGCAGGTGGTCGGGGCCGCTGATGCGCAGCGCCGTCAGGCCGCCGCTGTTGTCCACCACCTGGGCGAACACGCCCTGCAGCGCAGTGGTCAGCGCGGCCAGCAGGGCATCGCGGGCCGAGCGCTTGCAGGCCAGCAGCCATTCGTCGGGCGAGACCCACAGCACCGCGCCGGCGGTGGTGGCCACGACCGACATCGGCCGGGTCGGCAGGGCCTGGCCCAGCACGCCGGCCACGCCTTGCATGAAGGCCGTGTCGTCGGCCTTGCCGCGCAGCACGATGTAGCCCAGGTGGGGCAGCTCGCTCATGGCCACGCGGTTTTCTTGGGCGGGCGTTGCCGCGCGGGCGGGCAGGCCGAAGGCGTGCAGGGGGGATTCCAGCATGACGTTGGGGGGGTTAAACATTTTGGCGGTCGCCTTTCACGTCCACGAATACGCTGGAGCCGACCTTGGCGGGCGTGACCTTGCCGTGGGCATGCACATACAGGGTCTGCTCCTTGCGCTGCAGGCCGCCGGCGACCACGGCCATGGCGATGGAGCGGCCCAGGAAGGCGCTGTGGTAGCTGGAAGTCACATGGCCCAGCATCTGGTTGCTTGCGCCGGCGGTGGGGCTCTCCATGATCTGCGCGCCCTCGACCAGCACGCTGGCCGGGTCTTCGGGCAACAGCCCCACCAGCTGCTTGCGGCCTTCGCGGGCCGTGTCGCTGCGCGACAGCGAGCGCTTGCCCAGGAAGCTGAAGGGCTTTTTCATGCCGACGGCCCAGGCCATGTCCAGGTCCATCGGGCTCATGGAGCCGTCGGTATCCTGGCCGACGATGATGAAACCCTTTTCGGCGCGCAGCACGTGCATGGTCTCGGTGCCGTAAGGCGTGATGTCGAACTCGGCGCCGGCGGCCATCACCGCCTCCCACAGCGCGCGGCCGTAGCCGGACTCGACATTGAGTTCATAAGACAGTTCGCCCGAGAAGCTGATGCGGAACACGCGCACCGGCAGGCCGTGCACCGTGCCCGCGCGCCAGTCCATGAACTTGAAGCTGTCGGGCGAGAGGTCGATATCGGCGCAGAGCTTGGCCAGCACCGCGCGTGATTTGGGCCCGACCAGCGCGATGGTGGACCAATGGTCGGTCACCGAAGTCATCCAGACCTTGAGCTCGGGCCATTCGGTCTGGTGCCAGCGCTCCAGCCAGTTCAGCACCCGGGCCGCGCCGCCGGTGGTGGTGGTCATGTAGAACTGGTTTTGCTCGATGCAGGCGGTCACGCCGTCGTCCATCACCATGCCGTTTTCGTCCAGCATCAGGCCGTAGCGGCATTTGCCGACGGCCAGCTGGGTCCAGGCATTGGCGTAGATGCGGTTGAGGAATTCGCGCGCATCCGGGCCGTCGATCTGGATCTTGCCCAGGGTGGAGGCGTCCATCACCGCCACGCCGTTGCGGGCGGCCAGGCATTCGCGGGCAACCGCGGCATGCAGGTCTTCACCGGGCTTGGCAAAGTACCAGGGACGTTGCCATTGGCCGACCGGCTCCAGTGCCGCGCCGCGCGCCACATGCGAGGCATGGATGGCGCCGTAGCGATTCGGGTCGAACAGCTCCCCGGACATGGTGCCGGCCAAAGCGCCCAGGCTGACCGGCGTGTAGGCCGGGCGGTAGGTGGTGGTGCCGACCTCGCTGACCGGGCGCTTGAGCGCGCGGGCGGTGATGACAAAGCCGTTGACGTTGGACAGCTTGCCCTGGTCGGTGCCGAAGCCCAGCGCGGTGTAGCGCTTGACGTGCTCGATCGAGTGGTAGTTCTCGCGCACCGCCAGTTCGATGTCGGCGGCGCTGACGTCGTTCTGGTAGTCGACAAAGGCCTTGGCGCCCGCGCCTTCAACCTTGCCGTCGGGCAGGCGGAACATGGGGCGCGGCTGCAGGCGGCGGGGCTGGGGGCAGGACGGAACCGGCAAGGTGTCGGTCTTGCCGCAGGCGGCCAGCACCTGCTGCATCGCCTGGGTGGTTTGCGCCAGTGCGTCGGCCAGCTCGAAAGCGCCGGTGACCGAACCGGCGCAGGCAACACCTTTGCGACCCGTGTGCGGCGCCACAAAGGCCGCGAGCGATTCGTCCCACTGCGGGCGGCTGCCGTCGTGGCAGAACAGATGCACCGTGGGCGACAGGCCGCCGGAGCTCAGCACCACGTCGCAGGCCAGGAAGCTGCCGGCGCCGGTCGCTTCATCGCGCGTGGGGTGCAGGGGCACAAGCCTGACGCCCTTGACTTCGCCGCCACCGGTGGCTTCGGCAATGCAGTGGCCCGCCATCACCTTGTAGCTGCTGTTGCGCGCCACCGCGCTGTGGCGCACGTCGGCCACCGTGACCTGGGCGCCGGCCTTGGCCAGGCTTTCGGCGCAGTCGTGGATCAGGTCGCTGGTGCCGCAGATCACCACGCGCTGGCCGACGCGCACGCCGTAGCGGTGCAAAAAGGTCTGGCCGGCGGAAACCGTCATCACGCCCGGCAGGTCGTTGTTGCCGAACACCAGGGGGCGTTCGATGGCGCCTGTGGCCAGGACCACCTGGTGCGCGCGGATCTTGTGCATGCGGTGGCGCGGCAGGTGGGCCTGGCGCTGCCCGGGCGCGATGTGGTCCTGCAGCAGCTCCACGGCCTGCACCAGGTTCTGCTCATACATGCCGAAGGCGGTGGTGCGCACCAGGACCGTCACATGCGGCATCTCGGCCAGGGCGGCCTGCACCGAGCGGATGTAGGCGTCGCTGCTGCGGCCGTCGATCTGCGCGTTGGGGTCGGACAGCAGCCAGCCGCCGAGTTCGTTCTGCTCGTCCAGCAGCAGGGTCTTGAGGCCGGCGCGGCCGGCCTGCAGCGCGGCCAGCAGGCCGCAGGCGCCGCCGCCGACGACCAGCACGTCCACATGGTGGTGCAGGTGGTCGTAGTCCTCGGGATCGGGTTCGGCCGGTGCGTCGCCGAAGCCGGCGAACTTGCGGATCACGGTTTCATACAGCGGCCAGAGCTTTTGCGGCCACTTGAAGGTCTTGCTGTAAAAGCCGGCCGGCATGAAGCGCGAGCCCTGGCCCAGCACCGACTTCAGGTCGAAGTCCAGCGAGGGCCAGCCCGAGGTGGAGCGGGCGCTCAGGCCCTCGTAAAGCTCGGCCTGGGTGGCCTTGACGTTGGGTGTGGTCAGCGCGCCCGTGCCCAGCTGCACCAGCGCGTTCGGCTCTTCCGCGCCCGCGCCTATGATGCCGCGGGGGCGCCCGTACTTGAAGCTGCGCGCCATGCGGCGCACGCCGTGGGCCAGCAGGGCGGAGGCCAGCGTGTCGCCGGGGTGGCCGGTGTAGTCGCGGCCGTCAAAAGTGAAGTTGACCGTGCGCGCGCTGTCGATGCGCGTGCCGGTCTGGGGAACCCTGGAGCCGCTCATTGGGTTTGCTCCTTGGCCATGTCGGCCAGAAACAGCGCCTTGCCTTCGGCCAGGGTCCAGGTGCCGGCGATTTCATAGGTGGCGGTGTTGCGCTTCACGGCAAATACCTTGCGGCAGGCCGCGGTGTGCTGCCACTGCTCCCAGAACCAGCCCTTGGTGTTGCGGCGCATGAACACATAGTCGCCCCAGGTGGCGTCGTCCACAGCTTCAGGCTGGAGTGGGCGGGGGATATAGGCTTCACCGGCATTGCTGAACTCTTCTTCGTCCCGCGTTTCGCCGCAGTGGGGGCAGTGCAATAAAAACATATCAGTGGGCGACGCCTGCGGCGCCGTGTTCGTCGATGAGGTGGCCGGTGTGGAAGCGGTCCACGGAGAAGGATCTGGCGAGCGCATTGGGCTCGCCCTTGGCCAGCATGTCGGCAAAGACATGGCCCGAACCCGGCGTGGCCTTGAAGCCGCCAGTGCCCCAGCCGCAGTTGAAGAACAGGCCTTGGACTGCCGTCTTGGAAATGATGGGGCAGGCATCGGGCGTCACGTCCACAATGCCGCCCCATTGGCGATTCATGCGCACGCGGGAGAACTGGGGAAACAGCTCGATGATGGCGGCGGCTGTGTGCTCTATCACATGCGGGCTGCCGCGCTGGCCGTAGCCCAGGTAGCTGTCGATGCCGGCGCCTATCACCAACTCGCCTTTATCCGACTGGCTCAGGTAACCGTGGACCGCGTTGGACATGATCACGGTGTCGATCACGCGCTGCATGGATTCGGACACAAAGGCCTGCAGCGGGTGGCTTTCCAGCGGCATGCGCAGGCCGGCCATTTTGGCCAGCACCGATGAATGGCCGGCGGCCACGCAACCTACGCGCTCGGTTTTCACCATGCCCAGGTTGGTTTGCAGGCCGCGGATCTTGCCGCCGGAGATGTCCATGCCGGTGACTTCGCAGCCCTCGATCAGGTCCACGCCCAGCCGGCTGGCGGCGCGGGCAAAACCGCGCGCCACAGCGTCGTGGTGGGCAATGCCCGCACGCGGCTGCCAGCTGGCGCCCAGCACCGGGTAGCGGCGGCTGCGGCTGCAATCGAGCTGGGGAATCTTTTCTTTCACCTCCCGCGCGTTCAGCACATGGGCGTCTATGCCTTGCAGCGCATTGGCATTGACCCGGCGCTCGATGTCGCGCATGTCCTGCAGGGTGTGGCCCAGGTTGAACACGCCGCGCTGGCTGAACATCACGTTGAAGTTCAGGTCCTCGGTCAGGCCTTCCCACAGCTTGAGCGAATGTTCATAGATTGCCGCCGACTCGTCCCACAGGTAGTTGGAGCGCACGATGGTGGTGTTGCGCGCGGTGTTGCCGCCGCCCAGGTAGCCCTTTTCCAGCACCGCGATGCGCCCGACCTGGGGATGGTTTTTGGCCAGGTAATAGGCCGTGGCCAGGCCGTGCCCGCCGCCGCCGACGATCACCACGTCGTAGGACGGCTTTAAGGCCACCCGTTCCCAGGCGGGTTCCCAGGTCTGGTGGTTTTTGAAGCCATGCTTGAGCAGGCTCCAGAGAGAGTAGTTTTGGCCGCGCATAGTCGCTTGTGGGAAGGTCCAATGAATCTGCGCTCATTGTTGGATTTCCCAGATGCGCGAACTTGCGCCCGGCAGACGCACACTTGCTCAAATCCGACATGATGTCGGGTCTGGTTGTCTTCTGGTTATCCCTGAGAGGGAGCAGGCATGGCGGGCGAATTGCCGGGCCGGGAGGGCTGAATCACGCTGGGGGCGGATAAAGACCTGGATTACCGGGAGGCAGTTCATGTATTCGTACGAATACAGGATTCGACGGAATTCAACAGCCTGTGCTCGTTCATAGTGAGGAGGCGGCAACCGCACTGTCCGCCTAGAATTGATTTGCGGGGTTGGGTCCCGTTTTGATCGATCTGAGCGAAACTCGAAATGGACAATGGGTCTTTTAATCATAAGCACTTGGTTGGGTTTTCAGCGGCCAGGTTATGCCGCAGGGGCGATGTTATGTCGCAGACCTTGCGGTATGCGTTACGTTAGGCGTCATTGAACCCATGATCTCCGCCACTCTTCAAAGTGCCTTAGTTGCGTCTGGCTTCGCCAAGCAGTACTACGAGCTTTGTGCCAAGCATCCCATTCGGGACGCACCTTCGCTGAAGTGCACGAATGCCGAGGTCTTAGCAACGCTCGCCGAGATTGGAAACGTCTCAAAGTTGAAGGGCCCCGGACGCGTCTATGACATTGCCGCTCCGAAGCTGCCGCCTTCCGTTCGTTTCTCGTTCATCATCAAGGGGGCTGGCGGTGTGGTCGAGCCCTGTCTCGGCCTCATCGAGAACGACATCCGGTCGGGCACAAACTATGCAGTTCTCGCCTTCTCGGCAAACGCCGAAGTAGGGGCACCTGCGCCGACACCAGCCTATCCTCGTCCGTTTGTTCACAGTCTTGCCGAGCTCAAGGCAATAGTTGCAGCGGCATTCGAGTTGGCTATCCTCGTCAGCGCCGAGGTGCCTCAAACATGACGCCCAACACCTCCGTCAAGGGGACGTCTTGCGCCAAGGCGCAAGCCGCCCCTTACGTCGAACGTTAGGAGGCTGTGGCAATGTACGTTTTAATCGTGATGCTGGCTCTGGTTTCGTGCGCTATCGGCTTTGCTGTTGAGATCGCGTGGGGCAACATCAATCACGTCAAGAATGGTCGACTGCCTAATGCCGGAGCTGTGCTCTTTCCGAATATTCCCTTTGTTCCCTTGTCCTATGTTGCGGTCGCTTGGGTTCTTGACCTGCTCCATCGAAGGCTTGGCCCTAAGGTTGTAGCCGCCTATGCTTGTGCCGCAATTTGTACCCGTGTCTATCAGCTCATCAGGGCGAGAGCCCAGCTCAGGAAGCTCAATGCCGATTCAACTGGTTCAGCCGCCTGAGCAGTCGCTCGAGCCGACTCGCGTCGGCAGGTTGCCGCTCGCGGCTCAGCTTCAACGTTAAGCCTCAGTCACAAGAATGGCCGCCATCTTCGCTTTCAAATGCACCTGCTGCGGCGCAACCCATGAAGGGTCGCCGAGTGTTGGATATCGAATGCCCGATCAATATGCCTGCCTGTCTGAAGAGCAGCGTGAGGCGATGGGCAAGATCAGTAGCGACTTCTGCACCATCACGCACGACGGGGGTACTGACCATTTCATCCGTGCCGTCCTGGAGATCCCAATTCATGGGGTTGAAGAGCCCTTTCTTTGGGGTGTATGGGTGTCATTGAGCGAGAAGAGCTTTGGCCGCTACGTCGAAACCTACGATTCCCCGGTTGAAGGCGATGGCTTCTTCGGCTGGGTTTGCAACGACATTCCAGCCTATCCATTCGAGGGTTCACGCGCTGCCGACGTAGTGGTGCAGCTGGACGGCCGGCGTCCGAAGGTGGTGCTGCATAGAGGCGATCCCGAAAGCGACCCCCTCGTCAATGATCAAGTCCATGGAATCTCCGTATCACGGGCGCAGCAAATTGCCGAGCGAGTCTTCCATGAGGCTTAACCAGTCGCTCGAGCCGACTCGCGTCGGCAAGCCGCCGCTCGCGCTCAGCTTCAACGTTACACGGCATAGGAGAATTCATGCTCGCAAGTTATAAGAAAGCCGGAAATACTGCGCTCGGAGCATCAGCTGTTTGTTTTGCAGCAATAGTGATACTTGGCAAAGGCTCGACGACCGGGAATGTCTGGGGGCCTGGTGGCGCGCCGCCTATCCTGATGTATGCGACGGTGTTTGCCATTCTTTTTACATTTTGGGCATACGCCAAGGCGAAGGGTTATTCGGGTTGGCTTGGCGTAGTCCTTCCATTCCTAAATATCGTAGGGTTGGTCGTTTTACTGAAGCTCAAAGACAAACATCCCGACAACATCGAACCGAAAGTCACAACCAAGCAGGATCTCACTCGGAAATGGGCGCTTGTCGTATTTGTCATTGTTGGACTGGCGGCAATGGCATATGTCTTCATACAGATTCAAAAGACCGCCGGATGACGTCTAGTATGTTGCTCGTCACGGACACACAGCAGCAGGATGCCGCTTCGCGGCGATTGCTGCGTGCCGGACAGCGCCGACGTTAAAGCTCATATGAATTGGCTCCTCCTTTCGGCCGCCTTAGTCTTCGCATGGCTTGCCTACGATGCATGGAAGATAGCAGTCCCGGCGGCTGAAGTGCCTTATTCAGCCACAGCAAAAGGTTTGGGGCAAAGTGTCGACGGCGTGCCCTTGCAGGAGCAAGAAAGGCGAAAGAATTGGAATTCTCGCTACGGCCTAGGAGATCTAAGTCAGACAGTTTTGCTATGGACCATCCTTGCGCTGGTATGCGCCGCTGGCTCCATCGCAGGGTTTTTCGCATGAACCGCTTTAATTGGTTGCTCGTCACGAACAGGCAATCGCAGAAGGCCGCTTCGCGGCAAATGTTACCCGCCCGTCAGCTTCAACGTTAGGACTCAGAGGAAACGCTATGGGATTTCATGTCGGGTGGTTTGCGGTGCGCGGGAAGACCCCATCCGCGGTCCGGTCGGAGCTGGGTCTGGTGGAAACCGACTCACGTGAGTTTTTGCCCGAGTCGGAACTGACGGGAGTTGAGCTGCCGTCAGGGTGGTACATGGTGTTCTGCAATGACTTGTTATGCAAGGAGCTTGAGGCGGAAACTCTTGCCTCCCTTTCGCGTGGCGCGGAGCTCATGACGTTCCTGGTAGAGGAGGCCTCGATGGTCTCCGTTGCGCAGGGCTACGCCGAAGGTCGACAGATCTGGGAAGTTGTTCATGACTCGAACAATGGACGCGAGCACCTTCAGATCGAGGGATCCTTGCCGCCTTCGTTCTTTGCGGTTCGCGACAGGTTGGTGGACGAATTGAAAAGGGACAAGCATGGCGCCGACTACCTCTTCGACGTGCCGGCGGATCTGAGTAAGTCAATCATCGGCTTTAGACACGACGAAGACATTGCTGGAATTGAAGGCGATGCCTTCACTGTATTGGAGCGTGAGTAATAGCTCGCTTGAGTCCTGACAGGTCGCTCGACACGAACCCACAAGTGCAGGAAGCGGCTTCGCCGCGAGGGTTGTGGTCCGGGTGTTGACTTCCGCTGAAGTCTGACCCGAGCAAGGGGAGGAGGACCGAGCTGAGGCTTGGTACCACCAACAGGAATCGAACCTGTATCTAGCGCTTAGGAGGCACTCGTTCTATCCATTGAACTATGGCGGCACTTCTCTTGGAGAAGCCGTGATTGTATTCGGTGGCGGATGCCTTCCCGGCGCCTGGGTTTTGTCTCAGTCGTAAGGCACGGTGAAGATCAAATCCACCGCGCTTTGCTGGCCGGCCTGGGCGCGCACGGTGAAGCGTTGCGACAGGTCGTAGAACACGTACAGCGTGCCGAGCGCGCCGGAGATGGTGCGTTCGTAGGCCGCGTAGAAGTTGCGCGAAAAGCGTTTGCCCAGGGTCAAGGCGCTTTCGGTGGTGCTGCCGTCGGTGTTGCTCGATGCGCCGCGGTAGGACAGCTCATCGAGGCCCAGCGAGGCGGCCAGGCCGCCTGACATGCCTTTGCCGCTTTTGCTGCCGAGCAGGGCCAGTGCGGCTTGCTGCAGCATGGCGGCTTCAGCACCGCCCGAGGCGGAGGACCTGCCCACCACCAGCCAGGAAAGTTTTTCGGCGTCGGGCAATTCGGGCTGGGCGTAGAGGCGCACGCGCGGCAGCAGGGCGGTGCCGGTGATCTGCACACCCACGCGCTGGGTGAGGTTGGGACGTATGGCCAGGATGTCGAGCGCGGGGTTGTCGATGGCGCCGGTAAAACGCAGCATGCCTTGCTCGACGTCCAGGCGCTGGCCGTAGGCGCGGTACTGGCCGCCCGCGGTGTTGATGGTGCCGTTGAGCCGGGGCTCGCGCAGGCTGTCGCCGCTCAGGGCCAGTATGCCGCGCACGCGGGTGTCTATGCCTTTGCCCTGGACGCGGAAGTCGCGGCCCAGGTCAAGTTCCACGGCGAGCTTCACGGGGCGCGGCGCCTGGTCGGCGGTGTCGGCGCCGGCCTGGGCGGGCGCTTTCTGGCCGGCGGCGGTGCCGCGCGTGCTGCGCACCACCACGTCGTCGCCGAGCTGCGGCGTACCTTCGTCGGGCAGGATGATGCGGGCCTGGTCGACCAGCAGCTTGCCGGTGAGTTCGCTTTGTATGCCTTTGAGGCCGGCCTGGATTTCGCCGGAGACCGTGATCTGCCGGTCGGTGCGTATGCTGGCGCGCAGGCGTTCAATCTTCGCGCTGAGCTGCACTTGCGGTTTGCCGTCGACCCAGCCGGCTTCCCCCTGGGCGGTGAGTATGCCGCCGGTGCCTTTGTCGCCCGCGCCTTGCAGCGTGAATTCGTTGATGCGCATGCGGGTGCCGTCGAGCTTGGCGCGCAGCTTGCCGTTGCCGAATTCAATGCCGTCGACCACGGAGCGCAGCGCCAGGTCGTCGGCCTGCAGGTCACCGGCCAGTTGCGGTGCGGCGCGTGTGCCGCTGATGGCGACGTCGGCGCCCAGCGAGCCGCGCAGCCGCCAGCCGGGCGGCGCCAGCACCGACCACACACCTATGCGCGGCAGCTGGGCGCGCAGCTGGCCGGTCAGGGGTGCCGAGTCGGGCCAGAGCCAGCCGCCGCCGGTCGCGGCGGGCGCGCGCGCCAGGCGTGTGCGCAGCTGGCCGTCTGCGGTGCCGGCGCGTTCGCTGTCCCAGCGCAGCGCCACGGTGACGGCCTCGCCTTCGCTTTGCAGCGAGAGCCGCGCTTCCTTGACGCCGGCCGCGACGCGCGCCGAGGTGCCTTGCGCGGTTTCGGCCTGCACCGTGATGTCGCCGCTGCTGCGCGCGAGATTCGCCTTGAGGCGCAAGCTGTCGCCCAGCGTGGCGTCCCAGTCGCCGTCCAGCAGCAAGGTGCCGCCCAGGCCGGTGCCGGCCATTTGCGGGCCGGCGAACAGTTCTATCCAGGCCAGGGGCAGGCCGCTGAGCTTGCCGGCGGTGATGAGTTCGCGGCCCGGCCGCCAGCGCAGCGGCTGCCAGGCGAGTGTGGCTTGTGACGCCGTGGCGGTGGAGGAGGGCGGCGCCACCAGCAGTGCTTCGCCGGTGCCGCTTTCCAGCATGCCGCCGTTGCGTGCGGGCGTCCATTTGAGCGGCACACCTGCGCGTGTTGTGAGTTGCCAGGCGCCCTTGCCGAGTGCGGGGTCTTGCACGCTGAGGCTCAGTTGCTGCAGCAGGCCTTGCCAGGGCGATTCGGCGAGTGCTGTGTTGCGCGCCGCATTGCCGCGCCCGCCCTGGGCCGCGAGTTGCAGCGTGTAGCGGCGCGCGCCGGCTTCGGCGCGGCCCTGGGTGTTGAGCTGGGCCTGGCTCAAGCGGCCCGAGAGTGTGGCCTGGAAGGCGCGGATCTTGATGAGCCCGGCGTCTGCCGTGGTGCTTGTCGTCGTCGCAGTGGTGGGCGTTGGGCTTCCCATGCGCCAGTCCAGCGAGGGCAAGTCCAGCCGCGCTTGCAGGGCCGGGTCCTGCCAGCCGCCTTGCCAGCTGGCTTGCAGTTCGGCGCTGCCGGTGGCCGAGGCGGACTTGAGTGAGGCGGGCATGCCGGGCAGCTTTTGCAGCCAGCGCAGGGCCTGGGCCATGTCGCGGCCGCGCAGGCTGATGTCGCCCTTGCCGCTGGTGGGGCGCAGCTCGCCTTGCACTTGCGCGTCCAGCCCGGGGGCGGTGAGTGTGAGCTGGCCTTTGCCGGCTTGGGCGGCGGGTTGGGCTTCAAGCTTGCCGCTGAGTTCAGCGTCGTCACTGCGCACACGCAGGGCCGAGAGCAGCAGGGTGCCGCCGGCTTGCTCGCCATTCCAGCTGCCGGTGGCGCTGGCGTCGCGCAGGCGCAGTGCGCCGAGCGGGTTGTTCTTGCCGCTTGCCGCATCGTTGCGCGCCGCCTGCAGGTTGGTCTCAAACGCAATGGCGGGGCCTTGGCTATGGACCTGGGCCTTGCCGTCCAGCGGCAGCGGCGCGAGCTGGCTGTGCAGCAAGGCGGGATTGATTTGCTGCAGGCTGGCCTGGAGTTTCCAGGCGGGTGTTTTTGACGCGGCGGCCCCGGCTGGTGCATCGGCCCATTCGCCGCTGGCCAGCAGTTCGCCGCCGCCCAGCCTGGCTTTGAGTGTGCGCACCAGGGCTGCGCCGTCGCGCCATTCGCCCTGGGCTTCAAGGCGCTCCAGCGGCAGCTTGTGCTGGTCCCAGGGGCCGGGCTGGCCATTGGCGAGTTGCAGTTGCAGGCCCCAGGCGGCCTTTGTTGACGCGGGTGCGCTGTCCGCCGGCCGCACGCCGGCGCTGCCGGTCAGCTGGGTTTGCGGGCCCTGGGGCCAGAAGGCGGCGACGTCGAGGTCGCGGAAAGTCGCATCGGCCTGCGGCAAGGGCTGCGCGGCCCAGGGCATCACGCGGGCCGTGGCCTTGGCCTGGGGCTGCGCTTGGGTCTTTTGCGCGGGGGCGTTTTGTATCTGCAGCTCGGCATTGAGCAGCAACTCGGTGAGCGGGCCCTTGGCTGTGGCCTTGAAGGCCAGCGGCACCTTGGTCTTGCTGCCGGGCAGGGGCGCATCGAGGGCGCCGTTGAGGGTCGCGTCCAGTTGCAGCGCGCCGTGCGCGGCCAGCGTGGCCTTGCCGCTGTAACGCCCTTGCGCGATTTGTGCGCCCAGCAGTTCAAGCTGGTGCGAAAAGCCGTTGAATGAATAATTTCCGCGTATGCCCGATGCGGAAAATTCCGCGCCGCCGCGCCATTGAAATTGCCCGATGGAGAAACCTTCGAGCAGCACCGGCAGCGGCAAGCCGAGCGCCGAGGGCGGCACCGAGGGCTCGGTGGAGGGCGGTCGCTGGTCGTCGACCTGCACACTCGCGGCGGCCAGGCGATTGACCTTGAGCGTGCCCTGCAGCAGCGACCAGGGCTGCCAGGCGAGGGTGAGGTCGCGCAGGTCCACGCGCAGGCCGTTTTGTTGCCACACAAGTTGGTCGACATGCCCGCCGCCGCGCAGCGAGCCCGTGACGCCTTCGGCGCCCAGCGGTTGCGAGCGCGCGATCCAGCCCAGCGCGGTGGCCAGCGAGCCGTCGGTGCCGGCCCACCACCAAGCGCCGCCCGTCGCGGCAACGGCCAGCGTGACGACGCTGCCCGCGGCCCAGGCCGTGGCGYGCAGCCAGCGCCGCGGCGCGCGGGAGGGGGCCGGCGGTGTGGGCGGGGTGGGTGTGTCTGGCGTGTCCATCAGGAAATCAGAAAACAAATCCCACGCTGACGTGCAGGCGCAATTGCTTGGCCTTGACGCCATAAGCCACATCCATCTGCAGCGGGCCTATGGGGCTTTTCCAGCGCACGCCGGTGCCTATGCCGACGGAGGGTTTCATGTCCTTGGGGTTGTCGGCGACGGCGCCTGCGTCGATGAAGAAGGTGTTCTCCCATTCGCTGGGGCGGCCGTCACGCATCATGGGGCGCTGGTATTCGACGCTGCCCACGGCCACATAGCGGCCCGGGCCGGTGACGCCGTTGGGCAGCTTGATGCCGATGTCGCGGTAGCCGTAGCCGCGCACCGTGGTGTCGCCGCCGGTGCGAAACAGCAGGGTGCCGGGGATGCGGGCCGAGTCTTTGGCCAGCACCGCGCCGCCTTCCGCGCGCATGGCGATGCGGCCGCGCTCCAGCGGCACGATGCCCAGCCAGCGGCCGACGGCGCGGGCCAGGGGCAGGTGCTGCGATCCCATGGTGCTGCCGCCGCCCACTTCAAAGCCCAGGCCGTAGCCCTTGTTGGGGGCGATGAGGCTGTCGAAGTAGCGGCCCGTCCAGACGTAGTTGGCCGTCAGGGCCGAGCCGTCGCCGATGTCGGCCGCGGAGCTGTTGATCTGCCCGCTGCCGCTGACGCTGGCCCTGTCGTACTGCACGTACATATTGCGGTCTATGCGCTCGCCGGCCTGGGTGCGGCCGAAGCGCAGGCGGCTGGAGCGGGTGATGAGGTCGTCGTCATCGGTGCGTTCGGCGCGCGCCAGCGCCACCCAGCGCCAGTTGGATTCATCGGGGATGGAGGTCCACTCGGTTTGCGCGAAGGGGGATTTTTTTTCAAGCTGCAGCTTGGTGACGGCGCGCCAGTTGGTGCCGGGCACGCGCTGGTGCGTGTGCTCGACGGAGGCGCGCGGGCCGCTGTCGGTGGTCACGCCCACGCCCAGGATGATTTTTTGCAGTTTGGCCTCGCGCACCTGCACCTGCACGGGCGCGGCCTGCGGGTCGCTTTCGGGGTCGACAAAGATATAGGCCGAATCGAAGTAGCCGCTGGAGGCCAGGCGCTGCTGCGCCTCGGCCAGCCGGTTCTGGTCGTAGGGCGTGCCGGGGGTCAGGCGTGCCAGGCGGGGCACCAGCACCGGGTCGTAGCGCTCCACGCCGCTGACCTGCAGCGGGCCCAGGCGGTACAGCGGGCCGGAGTCCAGCCTGAGGCTGAGGGCCGCGCTGTGTGCGGGCGCGTCGACGTCGGCCAGGCTGCCGGCCAGCTTGCCGGCGGGGTAGCGGCGCGCGACCAGCTCGCGCAGGGCCTGCGTCTTGGCGCCGTCCCAGGCGTCTTGCGTGAAGCGCTGGCCCACGGGCAGGCGCCAGTCGTGCTCGATCTCGGCGCGCTGGGCTTTCGCGTCGGGGTCGGGTGATTCGGCGATGTCGCCCGCGAAATCGACGACCACCGCGCCTACGGTGGTGGCCTCGCCGGGCTCCACGGCCACCACGATGGTGGGGTGCTGGTTGGCTGCGCCTTCGCGCGTGATGGTGATGCCGGGGCTGAAGTAGCCCAGGGTGCCGACCAGGTTGCGCACATTGCGCTCGGCCAGCACGATGAGGCGTGCGAGCTCTGCCTCGTCGAGGTCGGTCACGGCGCGGTAGCGCTGCAGCTCCAGGTGGTTTTCGAGCAGGTCCTTGATGGGCTGCGGCGCGCGCACCGCGATGTCGAAGGCCGTGACCTCGGGCTGGGCGCTGGTGGGGCCCGTCGCGCCCTCAGGCGTGGGGCCGGGCGTGACTTTTTCAGGCGGGGGTGGCGGGGCGGGGGCGGTTTGTGTGACGGTAGAGGGCGGCGCCGTGCTGCTGGTTGCGGGCGCGGCCGTCTGCGCGCCGGCCAGGGGCGCCAGCAGGATCGCAAAGAGGGCGAGAGCAGCGCCCGGGGTTGCCTTCTGTGCGCAGTGGCTACTGTGGGGGCTGGGAGGGGTCACGGGGGCAGTTTACTTGAGCGTTGCCGCGCTCAAGCGTAGGAGGCGGACGCTATTTGGAGAGCAGGCGCATCGCCTCTTCGAGACCTTTAATGGTCAGCGGATACATGCGCTGGTTGACCAGCTGCTGGATCACGGCAATGCTTTGCCGGTATTGCCAGACGCCTTGCGGCTCGGGGTTGATCCAGGCGAACTTGGGGAAGGCGTTGGTCAGGCGCTGCATCCATTCGGCGCCGGCTTCCTCGTTGTTGTATTCCACGCTGCCGCCGGGCTGCAAAATCTCGTAAGGGCTCATGGTCGCGTCACCGACGAAGATGAGTTTGTAGTCCTTGTTGTACTTGCGGATGATGTCCCAGGTCGGGAATTTTTCGCTGAAGCGGCGGCGGTTGTTCTTCCACATGAAGTCGTAGACGCAGTTGTGGAAGTAGTAAAACTCCAGGTGCTTGAACTCGGCCTTGACGGCCGAGAACATTTCCTCGACGCGGTGGATGTGCTCGTCCATGGTGCCGCCCACGTCCATCAGCAGCAGCACCTTCACGTTGTTGTGGCGCTCGGGCACCATCTTGATGTCCAGCCAGCCGGCGTTCGCCGCGGTGGAGCGTATGGTGTCGTCCAGGTCCAGCTCTTCGACATTGCCCTGGCGCGCGAACTTGCGCAGGCGGCGCAGCGCGACCTTGATGTTGCGTGTGCCCAGTTCCTGCGTGTCGTCGTAGTCCTTGTAGGCGCGCTGGTCCCAGACTTTCACCGCGCTCTTGTTGCGGCTTTTTTCCTGGCCTATGCGTATGCCTTGCGGGTTGAAGCCGTTGGCGCCGAAGGGCGAGGTGCCGCCCGTGCCTATCCATTTGCTGCCGCCTTCGTGGCGCTCTTTCTGCTCTTCAAAACGCTTTTTGAGCGTTTCCATGAGCTCGTCCCAGCCCATTTTTTCGATCTTGGCTTTTTCCTCGGGGCTCAGTTCGAGTTCGAGGTTTTTGCGCAGCCATTCGAGCGGGATCTCTTTCGTGAAGTCGGCGATCATCTCGACGCCCTTGAAGTAGGCGGCGAAGGCACGGTCGAACTTGTCGTAGTTTTTTTCGTCCTTCACGAGCACGCAGCGGCTCAGGTAATAGAAGTCGTCTATCTTCCAGGCGCCTTCACCCGCATGCACCTCGAGCTTGTCGCTGTTGGGCCCGACCACGCCGGCCTCCAGCGCCTCCAGCAGCATCAGATATTCCTTGACGGAGACCGGCAGCTTGGCCGAGCGCAGGGTGTAGAAGAAATCGATGAGCATGGAAAACTCCTTGGCGGCGTGCGCTTCAGGTTCTTGGCTTGTCGAGCAGGTACAGCAATTGGGCTTTTACTTCCGGCCATTCGCCGGCGGCCAGGCTGTACATCACGGTGTCGCGTATGGTGCCGTCGCGGCGCAGCGCATGGCCGCGCAGCACGCCGTCCTTGCGCGCGCCCAGGCGCTCGATGGCGCGCTGAGAGGCGTGGTTGAAGTTGTCGGTGCGCCAGCCCACGATGTTGCAGCCCAGGGTTTCGAAGGCGTGTGTGAGCATCAGGAGCTTGCAGGTGGTGTTGACATGGGTGCGCTGGCAGCGCGCTGCGTACCAGGTGTAGCCGATCTCGACGCGCTTGAGGTTGGGCACGATGTCGTGGTAACTCGTGGAGCCCAGCACCTCGCCGCTGGCGGCATCGGTCACCGCGAAGGCAAAGCGGTTGGCGGTGGCCAGTGCGGTCTCGATGTAGCCGCGGGTTTCATGCGGCTCGGGCACAGAGGTGATGCGCAGCTTCCAGAGCTCGCCGTCGGCGGCCGCGGCCTTGAGGCCGGCTTCGTGCTCAAGCGCCAGCGGGACCAGCTTGACGCCACGCGCCGTGAGAGTGACGGGTTCTACAAAGGCCATTCCAGCAATCCTTTTTTGTTGATTGGCGTGCTCAGGTGGACCGCAGCCTGGCGCAGGCTTCGGCGGCCTGGCCGCGCGGGTTGTCCCGGCACAGCTTGTTGAGTTCGTCCCTGGCGCCGGCGTGGCCGGCATGGGCCGCGCGCACCAGCAGTTCGACCGCATGCCAGGGAACGTCCGTGGCCGGGCGGTGCGGCGGCATCGGTTTCGCGGCCGCGACCTTCTCGGATTCAATGGAGGCCTTGGCACGCCGGGGCGGCGGCCCGGCGGCGGGCCGGCCTTCCAGCAGCTTCACGTAGTCGTGGACCATCAGGTCGGCATCCGTTGCCGTGAGCTGCTTGCGCGGGAGCGACAGCCAGGAGCGTGTGCCGGCGTCAGGCACGTCGCTGAGTTTTCGGCCGGGCGCCGCCATCATCGCGGCGACTTCGTCGGGCACGGCCTTGCCCAGGCCTGATGCGCGTGACAGCTCGTCGGCGCTCATCACGCCGGCCGCCGTGTTGCGTTCGGCGGCGCCGGCCGCAGCCGCCACGTCGCCGGCGCCCAGCTCCGCCGCGCCGGCGACCTTGGCTGCCTTCGCCGCCGTATTGGCGCCCTGCGCCACTTCGACGGCACCGGCCACGCCCGCTGCGCCGGCCGCGCCTTTGCCTGCGGCGCCTGCCGCGCCGGCACCCTTGCCCGCAGCGGAGCCGAGCTTGCCGAGCAGGCCCCAGAAGGCATAAGACGGGGCGGGGAGCAGTGCCAGGGCCAGCAATGCGGCCAGGCCAGTGCTGTACAGGGCTACGCGGCGCGAGGGTGTGATGGGGCGTTGCATCGGGTTCTCCGAGTCAAGTCTCCGCGGGTCAATCGGCTTTCTTGCGGCGGGCGCGCCAGGCCCGCGCAAGCTGCAGGCCGCCGCCACCGCCCAGGCCCACCAGCACGATGCCGCCAATGGCGGCGTTGCCGTAGCCGTCCGCAAAAATATCCAGGCCCAGCAGGCGGCCTATCCAGAAGCCCAGCAAGGCGCCGCCGACAAAACCGACAGCGTCGGACAGGCCTTCGAGCAGCAGGGATTTTTGGTTCATGAGCGGATCCTGTGTTTCAGCGGTTGTTGCGCTGCATGAAAACCAGTTTCTCGAACAGGGTCACGTCCTGCTC
The DNA here is from genome assembly GCF_056402935.1 of Polaromonas sp. P3_B1. NCBI lineage: Bacteria > Pseudomonadati > Pseudomonadota > Betaproteobacteria > Burkholderiales > Comamonadaceae > Polaromonas > Polaromonas sp. P3_B1. The sequence goes on along the minus strand of NZ_JBFUGK010000006.1, from coordinate 91,022 downwards.
GTTCTTGAGCAGCGCGCCCACCAGCGGCGGCACGGCAACCTTGTCGTCCTTGCTTTGCAGGGCGTCCAGCGGGATGTCTTCGGCGACCAGCAGCTTGAGCCAGTCGAGCAGCTCGCTGGTGGAGGGCTTTTTCTTGAGGCCGGGCAGGTTGCGCACGTCGTAAAACGTTTTCATCGCGGCCGTCAGCAGCTCTTTCTTGAGGTCGGGGAAGTGCACGTCCACGATCTGCTTCATGGTGTCGGCGTCGGGGAACTTGATGTAGTGGAAAAAGCAGCGGCGCAAAAACGCGTCGGGCAGTTCTTTTTCATTGTTGGAGGTGATGAACACCAGCGGGCGGTGCCTGGCCTTGATGAGCTCGCGTGTCTCGTAGACGTAGAACTCCATGCGGTCGATCTCGCGCAGCAGGTCGTTGGGGAATTCGATGTCGGCCTTGTCGATCTCGTCGATGAGCAGGGCTACCGGCGTTTCCGAAGTGAAGGCCTGCCACAGCACGCCCTTGACGATGTAGTTGTGGATGTCCTTGACTTTTTCGCCGCCGTCGACGGTGGACAGCTGCGAGTCGCGCAGGCGCGACACCGCGTCATATTCATAGAGGCCCTGCTGCGCCTTGGTGGTCGACTTGATGTGCCATTGCAACAGCGGCAGGCCCAGGGACTGGGCCACTTCCTCGGCCAGCATGGTCTTGCCGGTGCCGGGCTCGCCCTTGACCAGCAACGGCTTTTTCAGGGCGGCGGCGGCGTTGACGGCGAGCATCAGGTCCTGGGTGGCGACGTAGTTTTTTGAGCCTTGAAATTTCATGTTCTTGGGTCAGGGAGGTGTTGGTGGAGCGGCTTTTGCGGGGCCGGCCGGCAACAGGTGCCTGGCCGCGGCGGGCCCAGATATAATCAGAGGTTGTTTTATACGATGAATCCCCACCTGATTGTGCGCGCAAAATGAATAAGCTGTTCACCACGATATTCGCCGTTGCTGTCTCTTGTGCGACGGCTGCCAGCCTGGCCCAGGAGATCAAGGGCGACGCCAAGGCCGGCGAAACCAAGAATGCCATGTGCATCGGTTGCCACGGCATCCAGGGCTACCAGGCCTCCTTCCCCGAGGTCTACAAGGTCCCGAAAATTTCCGGCCAGGGCGCCAAATACATCGTCGCCGCACTCAATGAATACAAAAAAGGCGAGCGCAAGCACCCCACCATGCGCGCCATCGCCGACTCCCTGACCGACCAGGACATCGCCGACCTCGCCGCCCACTACAGCGCGGACGGCCTGACCGCCGCCACGGTCAAGGCCGCTGCGGCACCGGCCCAGGCTGCGTCGGAACCGGTCAAGCCCAGCAAAGAGCCCAGCGCCGAAGTCCAGGCTTTGCTGAGCAAATCCAATTGCGCGTCCTGCCACGGCAGCAACTTCAGCACACCAACCGACCCGGCTTACCCCAAGCTCGGCGGCCAGCATGCCGACTACCTGTTTGTGGCGCTCAAGGCCTACAACGTCGGCGACAAGAATCCCAAGGTCGGCCGCGGCARTGCCATCATGGGCGGTATGGTCAAGCCTTACACCAATACCGAATTGAAGCTGCTGGCCAACTACCTGGCCTCGATCGACGGCGACCTGAAGACCATTCCGCAGAAGAAATTCCGCTAAGCTGGAATCTCTCGCACACAAAAAAGCCGCTTCATCAAGCGGCTTTTTTTATGCTCTGGATTTCACCGGCCTGGCCGGCCCTTCGATACCTCAGGGCGAACGGGATGGGGGCTAGTCCCGCGTAGCGCGGCGCTGAACACAATCAATGTAAGCCGCGCCATCGGGCGGCCGCCCCGCGCGCTGGCTTTCCCACACCATCTGTCCCAGGCAGTCCATGGTTTCATGGTGGGCGTCGTGCAGGGAGTTGCGCCTGGCCGTCAGCAGTTCCACGGCCTGGCGTATGCCGCGCGGCTGATCGATGGAGCATTGCTCGCTGATCGACAAATGCATGGACAGGTGCAAGAACGGGTTGGTCTTGCCGGCTTCCACGTCGTACATTTTTTCGAGCGCGGCGTCGGCATCGGCAAAATCCGCGTGGTATTCGGGGTGCTCTTCAATCCACTGGCTGGCGATGGTTTCAATCGCTTCCATGGGCTGGCCGGCGCGGGCTTTGGCATAGACGGAACAGAAGAAGCGCCGGACGTCGGCTTGCGAGGGCGTGAACATGGGGAAAGCGTATCACGCGGGTGTTTTCCGTTGCCGGTGTGGGTCTGTTTTCAGCGCCTGTGCCACAGGCTTGGCCGATGGCGTCCTACAGACAGTTTTGGCACCCCTGCCTAAGCTCTTACGCAGTGAGTGGCGCAGTACCGGGGTAGGGCCACTCCCATCATTCACAGCCCGGCGAGGAGATCACCACCATGAACGCAGCACGCATCACAGGCATCGTCCTGATTGTTTTGGGCCTGGCCGGCTTTTTCACCGGCGGCTTCAGCTTTACCAAGGACACCACGGCCGCCAAGCTGGGGCCCATCCAGCTGACGGTGAAAGAAAAAGAGTCGGTCAATATTCCGCAGTGGCTGAGCCTGGGGGCCGTCGTGCTGGGTGCTGTTGTCCTGGTCATTGGCTTCAAGAAGTCCTGACCCGCCTCAACTGCGTTGAACGCTGAGCAAACGCGAGATCGCATGCGCAGCAGCTAATAGTTGCGGCAGCATGGTCTCCTGCATGGCCTTGGCGCTGGTGCGGTTGGCTTGGCCGCTGATGTTGAGGGCGGCGACCGTCTGGCCGGCGCGGTTGGTAATCGGCGCCGCCATGGACACCAAGCCTTCTTCCAGTTCCTGGTTGACCAGCGACCAGCCCTGCTTGCGCGCCTGGGCAACCTTGGCCGCGAGTTCCTTGACGTCGGTCACGGTGTATTTGGTGCGCGCCGTCAAGGTGGAGGCCTGCAGGCACTTCATGAGTTCGGCCTCGGGCAGGGCCGACAGCAGCATGCGGCCCATGGAGGTGCAATAAGCCGGCAGGCGCGAGCCCACGCCCAGGCTGATGCTCATGATCTTGTGTGTGGGCACGCGCAACACATAAACGATGTCCGTGCCGTCGAGCACCGCAGCCGAGCAGGATTCCTTGACCTCACCGACCAGCGCTTCCATCACCGGCTCGGCCAGGTTCCAGATCGGCATGGACGACAAATAGGCAAAGCCCAGGTCGAGGATGCGCGGCGTGAGGCTGAAGAGCTTGCCGTCGCTGCTGACATAACCCAGCGTTTCCAGCGTCAGCAAAATGCGGCGCGCGCCCGCACGGCTCAGGCTGCTGCGGCCGGCGACTTCGGTCAGCGTCTGGCGCGGTGCGTCAGCGCTGAAGGAGCGTATGACCTCCAGCCCGCGCGCGAAGGATTGCACATAGCCGTCGCCCGGCTTGTGGGCTGTGGTGGGCGTGGATGCGGCGTTTGCCATGGTGCGTGAAATCTCCTAAAATTCATTATACGAACTCTTGTTCTAATGTCGAACAAAAATCAACACGGCCTTTCGCCCTTTTCTTGAGGGATGCTCAGGCCGCCGTTCCTGGAGACCATTCAATGATCAACAAGATTGCCGCTTCCGTCGCCGACGCGCTGGCGGATGTGAAAGACGGCGCCACGGTGCTGATAGGCGGCTTCGGCACCGCGGGCATTCCCAATGAACTGATCGACGGCCTGATAGAGCAGGGCGCGAAAGACCTCACGGTGGTGAACAACAACGCGGGCAATGCCGAAGTGGGCCTGGCCGCGTTGCTCAAGGCCGGGCGCGTGCGCAAGATCATCTGCAGCTTCCCGCGCCAGGCGGACAGCCAGGTGTTTGACGGCCTGTACCGCAGCGGCAAGCTCGAGCTGGAACTGGTGCCGCAAGGCAACCTGGCCGAACGCATTCGCGCCGCGGGCGCGGGCATAGGTGCTTTCTTTTGCCCCACGGGCTACGGCACCGAGTTGGCCCTGAACGCCGACGGCAGCGCCAAGGAAACCCGCGAAATCAACGGCCGGCAGTATGTGCTCGAGATGCCGATCCACGGCGACGTGGCCCTGATCAAGGCCGAGCGCGGCGACCGCTGGGGCAACCTGACCTACCGCATGGCGGCGCGCAACTTCGGCCCGGTGATGGCGACCGCGGCGAAAAAAACCGTTGCCACCGTGCATGAGATCGTTGAGCTTGGGGAACTGGACCCCGAGACCATCGTGACACCGGGCATCTTTGTCCATCACATCGTCAAGATTCAACGTACGGCCACCCAGGCCGGCGGTTTCAAGAAAGCGGCATGACCATGACTTACCAACGCCGCAGCAAGGACCAGCTCGCCGCCCGCGTCGCGCAGGATATTTTTGACGGGGCCGTCGTGAACCTCGGCATAGGCCAGCCCACGCTGGTGGCCAACCATTTGCCGGCCGGGCGCGAGGTCATCCTGCAAAGCGAGAACGGCATCCTGGGCATGGGCCCCGCGCCCGCCGAGGGCCAGGAAGACTACGACCTGATCAACGCCGGCAAGCAGCCGGTCACGCTGCTCAAGGGCGGCGCGTTTTTCCACCACGCCGACAGCTTCGCGATGATGCGCGGCGGCCACCTCGACATCTGCGTGCTGGGCGCCTTCCAGGTCTCGGCCACCGGCGACCTGGCCAACTGGAGCACCGGCGAACCCGGCGCGATTCCGGCCGTGGGCGGTGCCATGGACCTGGCCATAGGCGCGCGGCAGACCTGGGTCATGATGGACTTGCTGACCAAACAGGGCGCCAGCAAGCTGGTGCGGGAGTGCACGTATCCGCTGACCGGCATAGGCTGCGTCAAGCGGGTGTATTCAGACCTGGCCACGCTCGAATGCACGCCGCAGGGCCTGAAGCTCATAGACACCGTCGACGGCCTCACGCATGCGGAGCTTGAAAAACTGGTCGGCCTGCCGATTGCCGCCGCCTGAACCCGGCCTTTGTTTAACCCCCGTTCGGGCTGAGCTCGGCCTGTCCTGAGCTTGTCGAAGGGTCGAAGCCTTTCAGCCAAGCGCAAAGCACTTCGCCCTTCGATAGACTCAGGACAGGCCAAGCTCAGTGCGAACGGATTTACCGGAGAAAATTTTGAACCAAGCTTTTATCTGCGACGCGATACGCACCCCCTTTGGCCGCTACGGCGGCGCGCTCAGCAGCGTGCGCACCGACGACCTGGGCGCGATCCCGCTCAAGGCGCTGATGGCGCGCAACCCGAATGTCGACTGGCAGGCCGTCACCGACGTGATCTACGGCTGCGCCAACCAGGCCGGCGAGGACAACCGCAATGTGGCGCGCATGGCGGCCCTGCTGGCCGGCCTGCCCATGGATGTGCCGGGCGCCACCATCAACCGCCTGTGCGGCTCCGGCCTGGACGCGTTGGGCACGGCCGCGCGCGCCATCAAGTCGGGCGAGGCCACCTTGATGATCGCCGGCGGCGTTGAAAGCATGAGCCGCGCGCCCTTTGTGATGCCCAAGGCCGAGAGCGCCTTCAGCCGCGCCAACGCGGTGTACGACACGACGATAGGCTGGCGCTTCATCAACAAGTTGATGAAAGAGAAATACGGCGTCGATGCCATGCCCGAGACGGCCGAGAACGTGGCCACCGACTACAAGATCAGCCGCGAAGACCAGGACAAGATGGCGCTGGCCAGCCAGCTGAAGGCCGTGGCCGCGCAAAGGGCCGGTTACTTCGACGCTGAAATCACGCCGGTGACGATTGCCCAGAAAAAGGGCGACCCCATCGTGGTCGGCAAGGACGAGCATCCGCGCGAAACCTCGCTCGAGGCACTGGCCAAGCTCAAGGGCGTGGTGCGGCCCGACGGCACGGTAACCGCCGGCAATGCCAGCGGCGTGAACGACGGTGCCTGCGCGCTGCTGCTGGCCGATGAAGCCACCGCCGCAAAGAATGGCCTCACGCCGAAGGCGCGAGTGGTTGGCATGGCAACCGCCGGCGTCGCGCCGCGCATCATGGGCATTGGCCCTGCGCCCGCCACGCAGAAAGTGCTGGCGCTGACCGGCCTCACGATGGCGCAGATGGATGTGATCGAACTCAACGAAGCCTTTGCCGCGCAAGGCCTGGCCGTGCTGCGCATGCTGGGCGTGCAAGACGACGACCCGCGCGTCAACCCCAACGGCGGCGCCATCGCGCTGGGCCATCCTCTGGGCGCCTCGGGCGCGCGGCTGGCCACCACGGCGGTCAACCAGTTGCACAAGGGCGGCGGGCGTTATGCGCTGGCCACCATGTGCATAGGCGTGGGGCAGGGCATTGCGGTGATTCTCGAGCGCGTCTGACGGACCGGCCCATGGCGTCGCGGTCTAAAACTGCGGGATAACATGGCGCCTCCTGTCACCACGCCTTTACGCCACGGCGTTCCGGGCTTTGGTAAACCGAAAGACACGCCGTGAGTTTCCCGCTGATCACCGACCCCTTCTTCTACGCCGTGGCGATTCCCGCCGTGCTGATGCTGGGCGTCAGCAAAAGCGGCTTCGGCGCGGGCTTCGGTTCGCTGGCGGTGCCGGTGATGGCGCTCGCCGTCACGGTGCCGCAGGCCGCCGCCATCCTGATGCCGGTGCTGCTGCTGATGGACCTGCTGGGGCTGGCGGCCTTTCGCCGAGATTTCGATTTCAGGTTTTTGAAGTTCCTGGTTCCCTTCGGCCTGGTGGGCACTGTCGTGGGCGCGCTGCTGTTCAAGCTGCTGGACGCCAAGGTGGTCGCGGCCCTGGTGGGAATATTCACCTTGTTGTTTTTGGCGCAGCGCCTGCTGTTCCCGCCCCGGCCCGACAGCCCGCCGCCGCCCAGATGGCTGGGTGCGATCCTGACGGTGACTTCCGGCTTCACCAGCTTTGTGTCGCATGCCGGCGGGCCGCCGCTCAGCGCTTATGTGATTCCCATGCGCCTGTCCCCGGTGAAGTTCACCGCCACCATGGCGGCTTTCTTTTTCGTCATCAATTTGTCCAAGTGGATTCCCTATGCCTGGCTGGGCCTGCTGGACCTGCGCAACATGGCCACCTCGCTGGCTTTGCTGCCGCTGGCGCCGCTGGGCGTGTGGATGGGGGTGCGCATGGCCCGCAGCATCAGCCCGGTGCTGTTTTACCGGCTGCTCTATGTGGGCATGCTGCTCACCGGGTGCAAATTGCTCTGGGACGGTTTTCGCTGAGTCCGCTGCGCGACCCTTAGCGCGATTCGCCTGCTGCGTCCAGCCCGTCCCCCACGGCCCTGCGGGTTTTGGGCCGGGACGGGGCTTTCACCCGTCTGCAATTCGCGAATTTCTGTGAGAATCGCGGGCATGAGAACAATATGCTTACTCAGCACCTGACCGTCCTTTCATGACCACTGTTGTTTTCGCCGATCTTGTGGGCAGCACCAGCATGTTTGAAAGGCTGGGCGATGAGACCGCGTCGCGTTTCGTGACGCAGCTCATAGGCGTGCTCAGCCAGGTCTTCGAGCAGCACCAGGGCCGCGTCGTGAAGCTGCTGGGCGACGGCCTCTTCGTGGTCTTTCCCAACGAGGGTGATGCGCTCTCGGCCTGCATCAGCATCCAGAAGCGGCTTCAGGAAAAGCCCATCAAGCCCGGCGGCAGCGGCGCGCCGGTGCAGATGCAGATGGGCATCGAGTCGGGCGAAGTCGTGGAGATCGACGGCGACTGCTTCGGCGACACCGTGAACTCCGCCGCCCGGCTGGCCGACCTGGCCGGCGCCGCGCAAATCCTCACCACCGAAAACGTCTGGACCGCGCTGCTGCCGGTGCAACGCGCAGCCCTGCGCAGCATGGGCCCCATGTACCTGCGCGGCCGGGCCGAAGCCAGCCACGTCTACCGGGTTGAATGGCAAACGGGGCGCGACGAAGATGCCACCATGGCGGGCCGCTCCATGTTCGCGTCGCCCAGCCAGGCTTTCCTCGAGCTGAGTTTTGCCGGGCAGACCCTGAGGCTGGACGCCAAAAGCAGCAAGCTGGCGCTGGGCCGGGGCGCCGACGCGGCGCTGACGCTGAACGATCCGCGCGTCTCGCGCATGCATGCCACGCTGGAGTGGCGCGGCGGGCAGTTTGTGCTGACCGACGCCTCCAGCTACGGCACCTGGGTTTACCTGGGCAACCAGAGTGAGGCCGTGGTGCTGCGGCGCACCGAGTGCTACCTGGTGGGCAGCGGCCAGATCGTGCCGGGCTGCGAGCGAACGGACGAAAATGCGCCGCTGGTGGCGTTTGCTATCCGGACTTGAGAACCTGCCCACGGCCTAAACGGGGCCGCGCAAGGTTCTTGGCCGCGTGTACGGGCCGCAACAGCCGCGGCGCTACGGGAAAAGTTACGGCTTTCCAAGAGGGGTCGGTCCGGCGATGCAGGCTAGAATTGTTTTTGTTTCAAGACGTAGCCGGGCCCTTGGGTAGCCCGCAGGCATCCCGCCTTTTTTGCCTCCTCAGCCCATCGCCCAATTCCACCTCCTCATGAGTCTCAAGAAGCTTGGCCGATACGATCTGATCAACGTCCTCGGCAAAGGCGCGATGGGGCTGGTGTATGAGGGGCGCGATCCCAATCTGGACAGGCGCGTGGCGATCAAGACCATCAAGGTCGAAAACCTCTCGGAAGAGGCCGCCGCCGAATACGAAGTGCGCTTTCGCACCGAGGCCCGCTCGGCAGCGCGCCTGCAGCACCCGCACATCGTCAGCGTGTACGACTCCGACCGCGACGGCGACATCGCCTTCCTGGTCATGGAGTTCGTCGACGGCGACGACCTCAAGCACCACCTGGACAAGGGCGACCTCTATACGCTGGAGCAGACCCTGGGCATCATGGGCGACTTGCTGTCGGCGCTGGAATACGCGCACCGGCAGAGCATCGTCCACCGCGACATCAAGCCGGCCAACCTGCTGATGGAAACCAACGGGCGGGTCAAGCTGACCGACTTCGGGGTGGCGCGCATCCAGGATTCTGGCGAGGCCACGCGCACGCAGGGCTCCATGGTGGGCACGCTCAAATACATGTCGCCCGAACAGGTGCAGGGCCGCCCAATTGATGCCCGGGCCGACCTGTTCGCCGCCGGCATCGTGCTGTACCAGCTGCTCACCGGCAAGCGGCCGTTTGACGGCGACACCGATTTCTCCACCATCCAGCAGATCGTGGGCCATACGCCTGCGCCGCCCAGCAGCTTCAACCCCCAGTTGCCCGTCGCGATTGATGCCGTGGTGGCAAAGGCCCTGGCCAAGTCGCGCGACCAGCGCTACGCGAATGCGCAGGATTTCCTCGCGGCGCTGCAAGCCGCCGCCCGCGAAGCGGCGGACACCAAGGTTTTGCCGCCGGCCGTGCCTGTGGGGCCCGGCAGCAATTCGACATGGACTTCGACGCTGTTGGCCGGTGAAGCGCTGGTGGGCCTGCAGTCGGGTACCAGTTCCAGCATTCCGATGGTGACGCAGGAGCTGGAGCTGGTTTACTGGAAAGAAATCAAGGAGTCCATGGATGTCGAGGACATCCAGGGCTTTCTTGCCAAGTTCCCGTCCGGCATCTATGCCGACCTGGCCCGCCGCCGGCTCAAAAAGATGGGCACGGCAGGGGGAGAGGATTCCGACATCGGCAGGCGCCTGGGCACCGGCACGCTGATCGTTCCGCGTCTGGCGGGCCAGGATGGGGCCGCCGGGGCGACCAATCCGGGTATGACCAATCCCGGCGTTACCAACCCTGGTGCGACCAATCCGGGGGTGACCAGTCCCCGCGTGGCCAATCCCGGTGCGACAAATTCCGGTGTGACCAACCCCGGTACGGCGACCGATATGGCCTGGAAGGCGCTCGAGGAAGCCGCGGCACAGGCGCCGGTGGCTCCCCCGCCTCTGCCTGCCACCCCCGCGGCCGATGACCCGGATGCCACGCGTCTGGGCGCACCCGTTACGGCTGTGCCAATGCCGATGAAAACAGCGCAGGCCGAGCCGCAGGCGCAACTGCATGGCGCGCCGTCCGAGTGGCCGGAGACCGTGTTCAGCGATGCCGGTCCCGTGACGGTCCAACCCGAGCCTGCCGAAGCAAAAGCAAAGCCCGAAGGCACGGCTGTCGCAGCCGCCGCGTCCGAGGCCAAAACCGAATCCCGGCGAAAGCGCCGCAACACCGAGCCGGGCGCATCAGCAGGGCCTCCCCCGTACCTGGTGTGGGGCGCGATTGCCGCAGTGGCTTTGGTCATCATGGGCGTAGGCATCAGACAGCTCACGAAACCCAAGGCGCCAACACCCGTGCTCGCCACTGCCGCACCAGCCGCTGCGGCGGCCGATGCCGGTGCGGCAGGGCCGGCACCTGCGGCGGCACCACAACCGGCTGTGCAAGCCGCGCCGGCCCAGCCTGCGGCTGTGCAGACACCTGCACCAGCAGCGGCATCGGCGGGGGCTGCTCCGGTGGCAGCGGCGGCCTCCGCACCGCTGTCTCCGGCATCCAGGGCTGCGGTGGCGCAAGCCATTGCGGCCAAAAAGGCCGCGCTGGAAAAAGAGCGGCAGGCCAAGCAGCAGGCGGCCCAGGCCAAATCAGGCGGTAGCACTGCCGCGCCGGCGGCCGCTGCCGAGCATGCCCCTGCGCCGGCACCGTCCGCGAATTCCGGTAATCCGCGCAACGCCTGCGAAGACCGCATGCTCATCGGCTTCCAGATCTGCATGAACGAGCAGTGCGCCAAGCCGGCTTTCACCAACCATCCGGTCTGCGTGGAGCGCCGCGCGATGGAGCAGCGCCGGCGCGAGGCCGAGCAGCTCAGGCGCTAGGGAGGCGGCGCGGTAGCGCGGCGCTGGCCTTCAAAGGGCCGCGCGCTTCCTGCCTCCCTGATTTATTCCTGGTCTGTTGACTGCTGGCCGTACCAGCCGGCGGGCCGCCGCTGCGCCTGCTGCTGACGCTCCTGGGCCAGTTGTTCCTCAAGCTGGAGCCGCCCCTGCGTGGCCACCGCGATGACCTTGGTGCGGTCTTTGCGATGCGGGTACAYGCGTTCGAACAGGTCGAGGTTGTGCTGGCGAAAACGCATGGCGGCCTGGCGCGCCTCGTGCGGCGGCTGGCCCAGCAGCTCCAGCACGCTGCGTGCGCTGCGCAGGCTGGACTCGAAAACCTCGCGTTCGACCAGCATCACGCCGCGGTCGCGCAGCGCATTCCAGTGCGTCACGTCGCGCGCGCGGGCCACGATCTGCATCTGCGGGAAGTTCTCGCGCGCGATGTCGACGATCTTGAGGGACTGCTCCATGTCGTCCACCGACAGGACCAGGATTTTGGCCGTGGCTGCACCGGCGGTGCGCAGCAGGTCAAGGCGCGTCGCGTCGCCGTAGAAGACGCGGTAACCGAAGGCCCGCACGGTTTCTATCATTTCGGCGTCGTGGTCCAGCACGGTGGCTTGAATGCCCTGGGCCAGCAGCATGCGGCCGACGATCTGGCCGTAGCGGCCGAAGCCGGCGATGATGACGGGCGCTTCCTGCTGCTCGGAGATTTCCTCCAGCTGCGGCAGGTTGCAGTTGGCGTAGCGCGGCACCCAGAGCTTGTCGACGGCTACCAGCAGCAGCGGGCTCAGCAGCATGGACAGCGCCACCGCGCCTATCAGCAGCGAGGCGGTTTCGGCGGAGAACACCTGGGCCCCGGCGGCCGCCTGGAACACCACGAAGGCGAACTCGCCGCCCTGCGCCAGCAGCACCGCGAACACCGGCCGCTCCTGGAAGGGCAGCTTCATGAGCCTGGCCAGGCCGTAAATCACGGCCAGCTTCAGGCCCAGGAAGCCCACGAGGATGACGGCCATGAGACCGGGCGAGCGCCACAACACGCCGAAATCAATGCTCATGCCGACGGCGATGAAAAAGAGACCCAGCAGCAAGCCCTTGAAAGGTTCGATGTCGGTTTCCAGCTCGCGCCGGTATTCGCTTTCCGCCAGCAGCACGCCCGCGAGGAAAGCGCCCAGCGCCATGGACAGGCCGACGAATTGCATCAGTGCCGCGATGCTGACCACCAGCAGCAGCGAGGCCGCGGTGAAGATCTCGGGCGTGCCGCTGTTGGCGATCCAGCGCAGCAGGGGGCGCAGCAACAGGCGCCCGCCCAGGATGATGGCGGCGATTGCGCCGACGATTTTCAGCGCTTCGAGTGCGCGGCTGCCATGGCTGGCGGCCTCGCTGTCGCCGGCCAGAGCGCCCAGCAGCGGCAGCAGCGCCAGGATGGGGATGGCGGCAACGTCCTGGAACAGCAAAATGGAAAAGCCCGCTTGCCCGCTCGACGTCGGCAGCAGGTGGCGCTCGCCCATGGCCTGCAGCGCGATGGCGGTGGACGACAGCGCCAGGCCCAGGCCTGCGACCAGCGCCGTCTGCCAGCCCACGCCGAAGGCCATGGCCACGCCGGTGAGCAGCGCGGCGCAGCCCAGCACCTGCGCGCTGCCCCAGCCGAAGATGGGCCGGCGCAAATTCCACAGGCGCTTGGGTTCCAGCTCGAGCCCGATCAGGAACAGCATCAGCACCACGCCGAACTCGGCGAAATGCAGGATGTCCTGCACATTGGTCACCAGGCCCAGTCCCCAGGGGCCTATGGCGATGCCGGCGGCCAGGTAGCCGATGATGGAACCCAGGCCGAGTTTTTTCGCCAGGGGCACCGAGATGACGGCCGCCGCCAGATAGATAAAGCTGTTGACCAGCCAGACCGGTGTGTGTTCAGTCATGCGGCCCTCGCGGTGTTGGAAGCGCGGTCGTGCTCGACCGGCCGGTCCTTCATCGGCACCACACAGGCGGCGCATTGCTCAAGGTCTTCAAGCTCGGGCCAGTCGGGATAGCTTTGCAGGCGCTCGCTGAAAGTGGCGATATGGTCGGTGACGGTCTGCCGGTCGACGCTGTGGGCGCCGTGCAGCACCAGCGGCGGCAAGAAGCGCATGCCGCACAGGGCCGCGCTTTGTTCATAGGGGGGCAGGAAGGCGTCAAAGAAATACCGGTTGTAGCCTTGCGGGTGGTAGGAGGCTTCGGGGCCGCCGGTGGTGGCGACCAGCCATAAATCCTTGCCCTGTAGCGCCCGGCCCAGGCCGCTGTCCTCGTCGCCGTTGCCTTCGCCGTAGGCCCAGCCATAGGTGAACACCTCGTCCAGCCAGAGTTTTTGCAGTGCGGGCATGGAATACCACTGGATGGGGTGCAGCAGCACCACCAGTTGCGCGCGTTCCAGGGCGGCCTGCTCTTTGGCAACATCGATGGCGTAGTCGGGATAACTCGAGTAAAGGTCTTGCACCTGCACGCGCGGCAGGGTGCGCGCGGCCTCCATCAAAGGGCGGTTGACGCGCGATTCGCGCCAGGCCGGATGGGCCGCAATGACATAAATGTCAGTGTTGGCGGTGCCGCCCGTGGGTTTGTCAGTGGTTGTGATAACGCTGTTCATGCCGTTACCATAGCGGAAAAGCAAGCCCAGAAGTTTCCAGAACAGGTTCTACACCGAGGAGATTCGCATGCCCGTGGTTGTGATCGCCAATCCGAAGGGGGGCGTCGGCAAGACGACGCTGGCCACCAACGTCGCCGGATATTTCGCCAGCCAGGGCCATTCGGTCATGCTGGGGGATGCCGACCGGCAGCAATCCTCGCGGCTGTGGCTGGGCCTGCGCCCGCCGGCTGCCCGCCAGATCACCACCTGGGACGTGAATGCCGACCTGATCGTCAAGCCGCCCAAGGGCACCTCGCATGTGGTGCTCGACACCCCCGGCGGCCTGCACGGCTGGCGCTTCAATGACGTGCTCAAGCTGGCCGACAAGGTCATCGTGCCGCTGCAGCCCAGCGTGTTCGACATCTTCGCCACGCGCACTTTCCTGGACCAGCTCGCCGAACACAAGCACGCCGGCAAGATGCAGGTCGGTATTGTCGGCATGCGCGTGGACGCTCGCACCATCGCCGCCGACAAGCTGCGCAGCTTCGTCGAAGGCCTGGGGCTGCCGGTGCTGGGCTACCTGCGCGACACGCAGAACTACATCCACCTGGCGGCGCGCGGCCTGACGGTGTTCGACGTGGCGCCCAGCCGGGTCGAAAAGGACATGGAGCAGTGGAAGGGCATCTGCGAGTGGCTGGACCGCTAGGCGCCTGCGTGCGGGGGATGCCTTTCACTTGTCGCTGATCCGACAAGGGCCGCGCGGCCGGGCCGCTACAGTGGCGGCATGAAAACCTTTGCCACCCTGGCCGAACTGGCCGCCTGCACCGGGCAGGAAGTCGCCGTCAGCGACTGGATCACCATCACCCAGCAGCAGGTCAATCAGTTCGCCGAAGCCACCGGCGACCACCAGTGGATACATGTCGATGTGGAAAAAGCCAACGCCGGACCCTTTGGCGGGCCGATCGCGCACGGCTTTTTGACCTTGTCGCTGCTGCCGCGCTTTTTTGAGTCGTCCTTTGAGATCACCGGCTCGCGCATGGGCGTGAACTACGGCCTCAACAAGGTGCGCTTCACCGCGCCGGTGCCGGTGGGCAGCCGCCTGAGGGCGCGCATGAAGCTGCTGGCGGCCGAGGCCATCGCCAATGACGGCATGCAAATGACCTGGGAAGTGACGGTGGAGCGTGAGGGGTCGGCCAAGCCGGTGTGCGTGGCCGAGTCGCTGGTGCGGCGCTACCCCTGAGCCGGGCTTAAATCCGCAGCAGCTGGTCGGCCGGCAGCCAGCCTTCAAAAACCTCGATCAGGCTGTTGATGCGTTCGGCCGCCTCGCTTTGGCTGTGCGTTTGGGCGATGCACTGGTGCAGGTCGCTGCGCAGCAGCCACAGGTCGGAGGGCGCCTTGGCGACCTTGATGGTGTAAATGAGCCGCTGGGTGCGCATGTCGCTGCAGTCGTGCAGCAAGGCCAGCAGGCTTTCCCGGATCTGGTCAATCGGCACGCGAGCGGCCGGGCGCCGCGAATCGGAAAAGACAGGCGCCGCAATGCCCAGAATACGTTGGATAACCGTGCTCACTGAAGACTCCTGCCAGTCTTGTGAACTGGGCGATGAAGGGGAAGGTGCAAGACCGGAAAGCGCCGGGTGTCGGCATCGGTCTTTAGATGGAAGCGCGAATCATAGGGTTTTTACTTAGTCCCTGGCAAGGAAATTGGTCCGGCCGCCGGCAGGCAGGCGCCAAGCTGTCAGCCGATCGTCAGCCTTGGGGCGCCGCGCCGCCGAAGCCGTTTTGCCGCCAGGCCTCGAACACCGTGACGGCCACGCTGTTGGACAGATTCAGGCTGCGCTGGCCCGGCCGCATGGGCAGTTTGAGGCGCTGGGCGGGCGGGAAGGATTCCCGCAGTTCGGGCGCAAGGCCCCGGGTTTCCGCGCCAAACACCAGCCAGTCGCCGGGCAGGAAGCGCATCTCGTAGACGCTGCCCGAACCCCGGGTGGTCATGGCAAATATGCGGGCCGCGGGTGGTTGCTCACTTTCGAGCAGCGCCTGCCAATTGGCGTGGCGCAGCAACTGTGCGTATTCGTGGTAATCCAGCCCGGCGCGGCGCATGTGCTTGTCGTCCATCGAAAAGCCCAGCGGCTCCACCAGGTGCAGCCGGCAGCCGGTGTTGGCCGCCAGCCGGATCACGTTGCCGGTGTTGGGCGGGATTTCGGGTTCGACCAGGACGATATTGAACATGCGGGAGAGCGGTGAGGCGGAGCCCGGGATTCTAGGCGGGCGCTGTTCGGGCAAACACCACTGTGGTGATATGCGCGGCGCCAGCATCACGTAAAGCCTGCGCCGCGGTGTACAGCGAGGCGCCGCTGGTCATCACGTCGTCGACCAGCACCACGCGGCGGCCCCGCAGTTCCGCGGCGCGCAGCGGGTCGACCTGGAAGGCGCCTTTGACATTGGCCAGCCGCTCCTGGCGCTTGAGCTGGCTTTGCGGGCGGGTGTGCCTGGTGCGCAGCAGCAGCCGCGCGTCTGCGCGGGCAAGGGGCGCCGCCTGCCGGGCCAGCGCGGCGCACAGCTCCCAGGCCTGGTTGAAGCCGCGAGCCTGCAGGCGCTCGGCCGACAGCGGCATCGGAAGCAGCCAGTCATCAGGCTCCAATTCGCCAAGCATGGGGGCAAGGCCGGGCGACTGCAGCAGCAGGCCTGCAAAAAAACCGGCCCAGCCGTGCCGCTCGCCGAACTTGTAGCCCGCAACCAGGTTGGACCAGGGGTAGGCATAGGCGACGGCGGCGAAGGCGCGGTCCAGCGGCGGGGGCTCTACGGCGCAAGCGCCGCACAGCGGCGGGCCCGTCCTCAGGCCCATGGAGAGATCGGCCGGCAAGGCGAGGGCGCAGCGTGCGCAGCGGGTGTCTGGCTGAGCGAAGCGGGCCACGCATGGGCGGCACACCTGTTGCGCGGGCCAGCTGCGGCAGACCGCGCACTGGCTGGCGATTTCCGCGGTCAAGCCGCAAGCAAAGCCGGCCAGGCGAGGCAGGTATGTGGTGGGTGCGAGCAGGCGTGTGAACACCGTGTCAATATACTCGCGTACCTTTGAATGAACGCCGTCCTGTGCCTTCTCCGCCTTCCCCCATGACACCCACCGAGCGTCCTCCCACGCTGGACCCGATTGCCGTTGGCCGCTGGGATCGCACCGCGCCCATGGCTTCGCCCTGGCTGCATGAGGAAGTGGCGCGCCGCATGATGGACCGGCTGCAATGGATCAAGCTGCAACCCGGCAATTGGGTGCACTGGGGGGCGCTGCGCGGCGGCTTGCAGGCCCATGCGCAACTGGCAAAGACTTATCCGGGCGCCACGGCCTTTGTGCTTGAAAACGGCCCGCAGCGTACCCAGGAGGCGATGAAGCACATTGTGGAGCCGTGGTGGAAGCCGCGGCGATGGACGGCTGCCCCGGTGCGTTTTGAGGCGCCTCCGCCCGGCAGCGCCGACATGCTGTGGGCCAATATGGCGCTGCACGAGTCGGCCGACCCGCAGGCCTTGCTGGCGCAATGGCGGGAGACGCTCAAGGTCAACGGTTTCCTGATGTTTTCATGCCTGGGGCCCGACACCGCGAAAGAATTGCGCGAACTCTATGCGCAACTGGGCTGGTCGCCAGCCGGCCATGAGCTGACCGACATGCACGATTGGGGCGACATGCTGGTGCAGACCGGTTTTGCCGAGCCGGTGATGGACATGGAGCGCATCACGCTGACCTACGCGACGCCGGCGCGGCTGTTGCAGGACCTGGCCGAACTGGGCCGCAACTTTCATCCCGCTCGCTTCCCGGCCTTGCGCGGGCGCGCCTGGAAAGCCAGGCTTGAAGAGGCGCTGGCCCACCAGCTTGTGAAGGGCGAGGATGGGCGTTTGTCGCTGACCTTTGAAGTCATCTACGGCCACGCGCTGAAGGCGCCGCCCAAGGTCAAGGTCAGCGCGCTCAGTGCGGTGTCGGTGGCCGACATGCGCAGCATGCTGCAGGGCGGGCGGCCCGGCGCCTGAGAACTGCACCGGAGACCGGGTTGTTGCGTGGGCGCCCGCCGCTCCTGCCGTTGCCAATGGTTTAGGGGGTTTTTCGAGGGGGCGGCGGGGCAAAGCGGCTACAATTCACTACAGATTTTGGGGATGTTCCCAAGCCTCGTGCGGCCCCTGCCTGGCATGGACCGCTGTTTTTTTGGGGGGTTGCCGCATGCTGCAGCCAACGCCAGCGTTTCGTTTTGCCACCTTGCCCGCGCAGGGCGCCCACAGCCATGGTGCTGTGCTGTGGCTTCTCAAGCGTCACTGTTCACTCACCCCGGCCCAACTGGGGTGGTTGTACGTGTCGCTGTGCGGCGTTTCGTTGGGAATCRCCGCATTTTTCTGGGCCCAGGGCGCCACGATGGTGATGCCCTTCGCCTGGGCCGAGCTGCTTGCGGTGGGCGCGGCTTTTGTGGTGTATGCCCGCCATGTGGGGGACGGTGAAAAAATCGTTCTCGAGGGTGGGCAACTGGTGGTGGAAACCGAAACGGCGGGGCGCACCGAGCGCGCGGAGTTCAACCGCGAATGGGTGCGCATCGAACCCAAGGACGGGGACGGCTCGCTGATCGAGGTGTCGGGACAGGGACGTTCGGTGCGAGTGGGCCGGCATGTGCGGCCTGAATTGCGCCCGGCCTTGGCCCGCGAAATCCGGATGGCGTTGCGGGATGGTTGAAGAGGCGCTGAAAGTCTCGCGTCAGTTCAGGTGCGGCGGGGGGACCCGCCGCTAACTTTATAATCAGCCGGTTAATTTGGTCGGTAATTGAAGCAGAAAAAGTGATCACGATGAACGTAAGCAACACCATGAGCAAAATGACACGGCTTGGCATGCAGCATGCAGGCGCAATTCTGGTATCTGCGGCCGCCTGGGTCAGCACCGCCGCTTACGCCGTCAACGACCTGAAGGGCGGTCCCGCCGTCAACCAGCTGAACCTGCACCCGGCCGTGACCAAGATCGCCGAAGAGCAGCAGTGGCTGCACTGGTTCATGATGGCCATCTGCCTCGTGATCTTTGTGGCGGTGTTCGGTGTGATGTTTTATTCCATCCTGAAGCACCGCAAATCGGTGGGACACAAATCGGCCAACTTCCACGAGTCAACCGCTGTTGAGATCGCCTGGACCGTCGTCCCTTTCCTCATCGTCATCGGCATGGCGCTGCCCGCCACCAAGGTGCTGGTCGCCCAGAAGGACACCACCGGCGCCGACCTCACCATCAAGGCCACCGGCATCCAGTGGAAATGGGGCTATGACTACATCAAGGGCGAAGGCGAAGGCATCGGCTTTGTCTCCACGCTCGACAACACCCACCGCGAAATGTCGGACAACGGCGGTCCCAAGGCCGGCGAAGCGCCCGACAACTACCTGCTCAAGGTGGACAACCCGCTGGTCGTTCCCGTCAACAAGAAAATCCGCATCATCACCACCGCCAGCGATGTGATCCACGCCTTCGCCGTGCCGGCCTTCGGCATCAAGCAGGATGCGATCCCCGGTTTCGTTCGCGACACCTGGTTCCGTGCCGAGCAAATCGGTGACTTCTACGGCCAGTGCCAGGAACTCTGCGGCAAGGAGCACGCCTACATGCCCATCCACGTGAAGGTCGTGTCCGCCGCCGACTACACCGCGTGGGTCGCCGTCAAGGCCAAGGAAGCCGCCGCCAAAGCTGACGATCCTTCCAAGGTCTGGACCCTGGTCGACCTGAAGGCCCGCGGTGAAAAAGTCTATGCCAACTGCGCAAGCTGCCACCAGGCCAACGGCAAGGGTGCCGGCCCGATCAAGCCACTGGACGGCTCCCCCGTGGTTCTGGACGCCGACAAGCTCAAGCAGATCGATATCGTGCTGAACGGCAAGGGCGGCCCCGGCGCCATGCCTCCCTGGAAGTCGCTCAGCGACACCGACATCGCCGCCGTGATCACTTACACCAAGAACAACTGGTCCAACCAGACCGGCCAGATCGTTCAGCCCGCTGAAGTGCAAGCTGCCCGCAAGTAAGCCGATCCGACCCTCGACCAGAATTCGCCGGCGCCATATTCATATGCGCGCCGGCCGCCAAGATAAAGCTACAGGCCAAAGCCACCAAAGGAAGCCAAGATGAGTGCAGTTCTAGACCATCACGACCACGCGCACGACGACCACCACGACCATGCCCCGGTGGGCTGGCGCCGTTGGGTCTTCGCGACCAACCATAAAGACATCGGAACGCTCTACCTGCTGTTCAGTTTCTTCATGTTGATGTTCGGCGGCGTGCTGGCCTTGCTGATCCGCGCCGAGCTGTTCCAGCCCGGCCTGCAACTGGTCAACCCCGAGCTCTTCAACCAGCTCACCACCATGCATGGCCTGATCATGGTGTTCGGTGCCATCATGCCGGCTTTCGTGGGCTTCGCGAACTGGATGATCCCGCTGCAGATCGGCGCTGCCGACATGGCATTCGCGCGCATGAACAACTTCAGCTTCTGGCTGATGATCCCCGCCGGCCTCATGCTGGCCGGCTCTTTCTTCATGCCCGGCGGCGCGCCCGCTGCAGGCTGGACGCTCTACGCGCCGCTCACGCTGCAGATGGGTCCGTCCATGGACGCCGGTATTTTCGCGATGCACATCCTGGGCGCCTCGTCCATCATGGGCTCGATCAACATCATCGTGACCATCCTGAACATGCGCGCTCCCGGCATGACGCTGATGAAGATGCCGATGTTCTGCTGGACCTGGCTGATCACCGCCTACCTGCTGATCGCCGTGATGCCCGTGCTGGCTGGCGCCATCACCATGACGCTGACCGACCGCCACTTCGGCACCAGCTTCTTCAACCCCGCCGGCGGCGGCGACCCGGTGATGTACCAGCACATCTTCTGGTTCTTCGGCCACCCCGAGGTTTACATCATGATCTTGCCGGCCTTCGGCATCATCAGCCAGATCATTCCCGCTTTTTCGCGCAAGCGCCTGTTCGGCTACGCCTCCATGGTGTATGCAACCGGCTCCATCGCGATCCTGAGCTTCGTCGTGTGGGCGCACCACATGTTCACCACCGGCATGCCGGTCACGGGCCAACTGTTCTTCATGTACTCCACCATGCTGATCGCCGTGCCCACGGGCGTGAAGGTGTTCAACTGGATCGCCACCATGTGGCGCGGTTCCATGACCTTTGAAACCCCCATGCTGTTCGCAGTGGGCTTCATCTTCGTGTTCACCATCGGTGGCCTGACGGGCGTGATCCTGTCCGTCGCACCGATCGACATCCAGCTGCAAGACACCTATTACGTCGTGGCCCACTTCCACTACGTGCTCGTGGCCGGCTCGCTCTATGCCCTGTTCGCCGGTTACTACTACTGGTCGCCCAAGTGGACTGGCGTCATGTACAACGAAACCCGCGGCAAGATCCACTTCTGGTGGTCGCTGATTTCCTTCAACGTGACCTTCTTCCCGATGCACTTCCTGGGTCTGGCCGGCATGCCGCGTCGTTATGCCGACTACCCCATGCAGTTTGCCGACTTCAATGCCGTGGCCAGCGTGGGCGCGTTCTTCTTCGGCTTCGCCCAGGTCTACTTCTTCCTGTTCATCGTGGTGCCCACGATGCGCGGCAAGGGTGCCCCGGCCAAGCAAAACCCCTGGGTCGACGAAGGCGGCAAGGGCGCTGAAGGCCTGGAGTGGGAAGTTCCGTCTCCCGCGCCTTTCCACACCTACGAAACCCCGCCCAAGCTGGATGCCTCGGCAACCCGCGTGATCGGTTGATCGAATTTCATCGGTAAATCGCCATGACGACCCCTGAACAAAAGAAGAGCAACCTGAGGCTGGCCCTGATACTGGCCTCGGTCGCGCTGGTCTTTTTTCTCGGCTTCATGGCCAAGATGATTTTCCTGGGCCACTGAGCCACTCTGTCCGGCCCCAGGTTCAAATCGATACCACTGTGATGCGGCTCAAGCGCGAAAACTTCAACATGATGGGCAAGCTGGGCGTGATCGTGCTCGGCATGTTCTGTTTTGGTTATGCGCTGGTGCCGATCTACAAGGCCATCTGTGAAATGACGGGCATCAACGTACTCGCCCTGGGCGACCGCCAGATTCCCGGGGCCACTTCCGCCTTGCCGGCCAACACGCAAGTGGACCGTACGCGCACCATCACGGTCGAGTTCGACGCGAACTCACGCGGCCCCTGGCAGTTCAAGCCCGCGACAAACACGCTGCAGGTGCATCCGGGCGAATTGACGACGGTGATGTACGAATTCCAGAACGTGCAGAACAGGACCATGTCCGCCCAAGCCATTCCCAGTTATGCGCCCGCCCAGGCCGGTGCGCATTTCAACAAGCTGGAATGCTTCTGCTTCAGCCAGTACACCTTGGCGCCCGGCGAGAAGAAACAGTGGCCGGTGGCGTTTGTCATCGACCCGAAGCTGTCCAAAGACGTGAGCACCATCACGCTGTCGTATACCTTTTTTGAAGTCGGCGGCAAGACGCCGGCCGCACCGGTCACGTCTAAAGCGACGACGGCCGGCGTGGCGGCCGACAAGCAGGCAGGCGCATGAGCAGCATGGCAGCCGCACCTGCGAAAAAACCTTCCTTCTGGCGCACGGTCAAGGCCGTCGCCTGGTCCTTCGTAGGATTGCGCGCACGCGGCGACTACGAAGAAGACGTGAAAAATTTGAACCCCCTCCACATCATTGTGGTCGGGCTGGTCGCCGTGGTGGTGTTTGTCGCAGTCCTGGTGCTGCTGGCGAAGTGGATGGTCGCGCGCTGAGGCCGCGCCACCCCAGCGCATCACGGTGTGAATTAAGAGATTATTGAAATTCGAGAGAAAAACAGGAGTCCAGCGATGTCAGCAGCAACCCACGGGTCAACCCCACACTACTTTGTCCCCAGCCCATCGAGCCACCCGGTGATGGCGTCCATCGGCCTGTTTTTTGTCATTCTCGGCGCCAGCCAATGGATCAACGGCCACGACTGGGGCAAATGGTCGCTGGCCTTCGGCATGGTCTGGTGGCTGGTGACGCTGTACCGCTGGTTCAGCCAGTCCATCGGCGAGAGTGAAAGCGGCATGTACGGCCGCAAGATCGACATGTCCTTCCGCTGGAGCATGAGCTGGTTCATCTTCTCGGAAGTGATGTTTTTCGGCGCCTTCTTCACTGCCCTCTGGTGGGCCCGCGCGCACTCGCTGCCCGCGCTGGGCAGCCTGGACAACGCGCTGCTCTGGCCTGACTTCAAAGCCGTCTGGCCCAGCCTGGCCGCCGGCGTGACCGCTTCGCCGGCCGACATCATCGAGCCATTCACCGCCATGAAGCCGCTGGCCRTTGGCGGCGGCATCTGGGCCAGCATCATGGGCTCCCTGCCGACCGTCAACACGGCGCTGCTGTTGACCTCCGGTGTCACCATCACCATTGCCCACCACGCGCTGATCGAAGGCAAGCGTGCCCGCACCATCGCTTTCATGTGGGCCACGGTTGTGCTCGGCGTGGTCTTCCTGTTCGTGCAGGGCTATGAGTACTTCCATGCCTACCATGAGATGAACCTGAAGCTGTCTTCCGGCGTGTACGGATCGACCTTCTTCATGCTCACGGGTTTCCACGGCTTCCACGTGTTTGTCGGCATGCTGATGCTGCTGTTCATCACGCTGCGTCTGCAAAAAGGCCACTTCACGCCTGAAAAGCACTTCGGTTTTGAAGGCGCCGCCTGGTACTGGCACTTCGTGGACGTGGTGTGGCTGGGCCTGTACATCCTGGTGTACTGGCTCTAAAAACCTGGTCTCTGGAACCAATGGCGGCTACGGCCGCTCAATCAAAGGCCGCTTGATGCGGCCTTTGTTCTTTATTTCGTCACCTGGAGTGACGTTTATTTGCCTGCGGGAATACCGGTGGGCTGTATGTAACCGAGCTTCCACGCAATCAGAATGCAGATGAACAGCAGCACCGAGAACCCGATACGGAAGGCCAGTGCGCGCGCCATATTGCTGGCTTTGCGCTTGCCGTCCTTGTTCTCGCCGCCGCTGCCCCTGAGCATGAAAAAAAGCGCGGAGGCCAGGCTGGCCAG
The DNA here is from genome assembly GCF_056402935.1 of Polaromonas sp. P3_B1. Lineage (NCBI taxonomy): Bacteria > Pseudomonadati > Pseudomonadota > Betaproteobacteria > Burkholderiales > Comamonadaceae > Polaromonas > Polaromonas sp. P3_B1. The sequence goes on along the minus strand of NZ_JBFUGK010000006.1, from coordinate 67,714 downwards.
GATGGCGATAAATGCCAGTGCAACGAGGTAGTTCATGAACAGGATTATCCGCGCATGACTTCGGCCCTGCATTCCCCGCGCTTCTGGCTGCTGACCGCGGCCGCCGTGCTGGTGGCCGGCACCACGTTTTCGCTGGGCCAGTGGCAACTGCGCCGCGCCGCGCAGAAGGAAGCGCTGCAGGCCGCTGTCGAGTCCAAAGGACGGCTTCCCGCGCTCGATGCGCGTTCGCTGCTTGCGAACCCGAACATGGCGGACGAGATCCACCGGCCTGCCGTCCTCAAAGGCACTTGGCGACCCGAACACACGGTTTACCTCGACAACCGCCCCATGGCCGGCAAAACCGGCTTTGTGGTGCTGACACCCCTGGTGCTCGATGGCACGGCGCAAGCCATCGTGGTCCAGCGCGGCTGGGTGCCTCGCGATTTTGCCGATCGAACCCGCCTGCCGGAGGTGGCAACGCCAACAGGTCCCGTCACAGTGGAAGGCCGCATTGCCGCCGCTCCCTCCAGGCTTTATGAGTTCCGGGGGGTAGAGACGGGTCGGATACGGCAAAATCTGGACTTGCCGGCCTACCGGGCGCAAACCGGCCTGCCGCTGCTGGAGGTCTCTTTGCTGCAGACCGGCGCGGCCAGCGAAGGCTTGTTGCGTGAATGGGCCGCGCCCAACCTTGGCGTGGACAAGCATTACGGTTACGCCTTCCAGTGGTTCGGCCTCTGTGCCCTGGTGTTTATTCTTTACGGCTGGTTTCAGCTGGTTCTTCCTTTTCGCGCCCGTACCTCATCACGCCGCCCAAAAAGCAGCGATCAAATGCCGTGACCTCCGTGACAAATACGCCTGACACCTCTCCCAATTCCGCCGCCGCGCCGGCCCCGCAGGACCAGCCCCTGGGGCTGACCGTGCACACCATGCCGGTGCTGGACCAGTCCAGCACGCGCGAACCGAACACCGTCGCCGGCCGCTGGAAGATGCTGGCCGTGCTGCTGGTATGCGCCGCCCCGGTGATCGCCTCCTATTTCACTTATTACGTGGTCCGGCCCGAAGGCCGACGCAATTTCGGTGAGTTGATTGACCCGCAGCGACCCCTGCCGCCAATGGTCACACGCACGCTCGACGGCCGCACCGGCACACTGACGGACCTTAAAAACCAGTGGCTGCTCGTCAGCGTGGCCGGCGGCGCCTGCGATGCGCGTTGCGAGCAGAATCTGTATTTCCAGCGGCAGCTGCGCGAGTCGCTGGGCAAGGAAAAAGACCGCCTGGACCGTGTCTGGCTGGTGGCCGACGACGTGCCTGTGCGCGACGCCTTGCTGCCGGCATTGACCTCTTCGGCCGTGCTGCGCGTGGCGCCGGCCGAGCTCGCGCAGTGGCTGGAACCCGCCGCGGGCAAGCGCCTGGAAGACCACCTCTACCTGGTCGATCCCATCGGCAATTTGATGATGCGTTTCCCCGCCGACATGGATGCCGCCGCAGCCGCCAAGGCCAAGCGCGACCTGGAGCGCCTGCTGCGCGCCTCAAGCAGCTGGGACAAGGAAGGACGGTAGACCGCAAAGCCGGTTTAAGGTCTCTCTCACATCGCACCATGTCAAGTACCGCCCTCTACGACCTGAGCCCCGCCCTGCGCCTGATGATCATGGGCCTGGCGGTCGCGCTCGCGCCGCTGGCCTGGGTGTGGGTGCACAACAAGAATGCGCTGTGGGCGCAGCGTTTGCGCGTGCTGACGCTGGTCACGCTGTTCCTCACCTTTGACCTGGTGATCTTCGGTGCCTTCACCCGGCTCACCGATTCGGGCCTGGGTTGCCCCGACTGGCCCGGCTGCTACGGCAGCGCGAGCCCGGTCGGTGCGCAAATGCACATCGAGGCTGCGCAGACCGCCATGCCGACGGGGCCGGTCACGCACTCCAAGGCCTGGATCGAGATGATTCACCGCTACCTGGCCACCGGCGTCGGGGTGCTGATCCTCACGCTCACGGTGACCAGCTGGCTGGAACGCAAGCGCATAGCCGTGTCACCCTGGTGGCCCACCGTCACCTTGGTGTGGGTGTGTTTGCAAGGCGCTTTCGGCGCGCTGACCGTCACCATGAAATTATTCCCCGCCATCGTCACCCTGCATTTGCTGGGCGGCCTGGTGCTGCTGGCTTTGCTGCGCGCGCAGTCGCTGCGCTATGCCGAGCTGCAGGCGCTGCCGGCCCAGGGATTGGGCAAGGGCCTGCGCCTGGCCGCGTTGGCCGCATTTGCCTTGTTGTGGCTGCAGATCGCGCTCGGGGGCTGGGTCAGCACCAACTATGCGGTGCTGGCCTGCACCGATTTTCCGGCTTGCCAGAATTCCTTGTGGCCGGCCATGGATTTCCACCAGGGTTTCACGTTGTGGCGTGAGCTGGGCGCGGGCCATGACGGGGCCAACATCAGCTTCCAGGCGCTTACCGCCATCCACTATGTGCACCGCCTCACCGCCTACCTTGTGTTTGCCGTGTTCCTTGCGCTGGCCTTTTTCCTGCACCGCGCGCCGGCGTTCCGCGTGTCCGCGCGCTGGCTGGCGGGGCTGATCGTGCTGCAGGCCCTTACGGGCATCAGCAACGTGGTGCTGGGCTGGCCTCTGTTGGCCGCCGTCATGCACACCGGAGGCGCCGCGGCGCTGGTCATTGTGCTCAGTGGCGTGGTCTTTTCCGGCCGCGGCGAGCCCCAGCGCCACATGCGTCAAAATTGAAGATCCAGCGATTCCCCATGAACCCCAGCACCCCGTCCGCCGCCCCGGCTTCCACCGCACCGCACGCCCCGTCGAAGTTCGCGCAGTTCTATGCGCTGACCAAGCCGCGCGTGGTGCAACTCATCGTGTTCTGCGCACTCATCGGCATGGTGCTGGCTGTTCCCGGCGTGCCCACCTGGCCCGACATCAGACTCGCGCTGATCGCCTGCGCCGGCATCTGGCTGGTCGCTGGCGCGGCAGCGGCCTTCAACTGCCTGGTCGAACAACAGATCGATGCACGCATGCGCCGTACCGCCTGGCGCCCCACGGCCAAGGGCGAGCTCAGCAATCCGCTCACGCTGGCCTTTTCGGCCGCGCTGTGCGCGCTGGGCTCCTGGATCCTGTATGTGTGGGTGAACCCGCTCACCATGTGGCTGACCTTCGCCACCTTTATCGGCTATGCGGTGGTCTACACCGTGATTCTCAAGCCCATGACGCCGCAAAACATCGTGATCGGCGGCGCTTCGGGTGCCATGCCGCCGGTGCTGGGCTGGGCCGCGATGACGGGTGCAGTCGGCCCTGAGGCGCTGATCCTCTTCCTGATCATCTTCCTCTGGACGCCGCCGCATTTCTGGGCGCTGGCGCTGTACCGCGTCGAGGATTACCGCAAGTCCGGCTTGCCCATGCTGCCTGTCACCCACGGCAACGAGTTCACGCGCCTGCAGGTATTCCTCTACACGCTGGTATTGTTTCCCGCCTGCCTGATGCCCTTCATCTTCAAGATGAGCGGCTGGCTTTACCTGGTGGCCGCCGTGGCGCTGAGCATAGGCTTCAGCTGGTACGGCTGGCGCCTGTGGCGCAGTTACTCCGATGCACTGGCGCGCAAGACCTTCCGTTTTTCGCTGATCCACCTTTCGGTCCTGTTCGCGGCCCTGCTGCTGGACCACTACCTTGTCTGATACTCGCATGAACACCGCCAAGACCCTGTTATCCACCCGCCGAGGCGCGATCCGAACCCTGGCCGGCGGCGCTGCGCTTGCGGCCACGGCCGGCCTGCTGGTGGCCTGCGCGCCCGACAAGCCGCAATTCAAAAGCATAGACCTGACCGGCGCCGACTATGCGCAGGGCTTCACGCTGGCCGACCACAACGGGCAGGTGCGCACGCTCAAAGATTTCCCAGGCAAGGTGGTCGTGGTTTTCTTTGGTTTCACGCAATGCCCCGACGTCTGCCCGACCTCCATGGCCGAGTTGGCCCAGGTCAAGAAGCTGCTGGGCCCTGACGGCGACAAGCTGCAGGCCATCTTCATCACCGTCGACCCCGAGCGCGACACGCCCGAACTGCTCAAGGCCTACATGGGTAATTTCGACCCGGGCTTTCTGGCGCTGCGGCCTACCATGGCCCAGTTGCCCGAAGTCGCCAAGGACTTCAAGGTCTACTACAAAAAGGTCGACGGCAAGACGCCGGGGAGCTACACCATGGACCACTCCGCGGGCAGCTATGTTTTCGACGGCAAGGGCCGCATCCGCCTCTACAACCGCTACGGCAGCGGCGCGGAGGCGCTGGCGTCCGACATTCGTCTGCTATTGAAAACCTCCTGAGCAGCCACTTCCCGGCTAAAAGTTCACCGTCTTGATGGATTTGCGCGTGTTGGCCGGCATCTCGCGCAGGGAGTTGAGCATATAAGCCAGGTGCTGCGCCGCATCGCCCTGGTTTCCGCAATGCGCATCCGGCACCATCGCGATCGCCACATGCAGCTTGAGGTGCGAGCCTACCGGTAGCAAGTCCGAAGGCTGAAGCGCATGCGCCACCAGTTGCGTAGCCGCGGCCACGGCCTGCGCGGCGGTCACCGGCCCTTCGATCAGCAAGGCAAACTCGCTGTCACCGACACGCGCCGCAATGTCGATGTCGCGTGTCAGCTTGCGCAGGCAGGAGCCTGTGAGCACCAGCGCGTAATCAGCGATCTGCCGCCCGTGTTCTTTGGCGAACCAGCCGTGGTTGGACAGGTCAATCATCAGCAGCGCGCTGCGGTGGCGGTAGCGGCCGGAGCGCAGCAGCGCTTCGTGCAGCCGTGCTTCGAAGGTGTGCAGGTTGTTCAGCCCTGTGAGCGGTTCGGTTTGCGCCAGTGCCGCAGCGCGCGCCCGCGCTTCACGGCGTTGCGCGGCTCGCCTCAGCAGGCCGTAAAACAGCATGGGCGTCTGCAGTGCCGCGCCCAGGGTGAGGCCGTATTGCGTGAGGAAGCTGACAGGAATCAGGCCCAGGTCGCGCAGTATGGGAAAGGGCGCCACTGCCGCCATCGGCACAAAACCCAGCGCGATCCAGCGCATGCTGGGATCACCGCTTCGCCACGCGATGAAGACCATGGCGAAGATCAGCACGATGGTCGCGATGATCAGGGCCGTGATGCCGATAAAGCCCGCGTGCGTCGGAAACAGGGTGTCCAGCGCCGTCAGCAGCGGCAGCACGATGATCATCTTGAGCGACAGCCAGTCCAGTGCGGCCGGGAACTGCCGTGGCCGGGTCACCACGCGAGCGAACCAGAGGCCGCTGCAAGCGGCCAGCACCGGCAGCAGGAAAGCGGAGAGATCGTTCCATGCCGCCCATTCCGGCCAGAGGTATTGCCCGCCTATGCCCAGCAGCGCGGCCTGGGCCGCTGCCAGCGCGGCGATGTAGGCGGCATAGGCCGCGAAACTCCGATCCCTGAACGCCACGGCGTTGGCGGCCGCCACCAGGGCCATCAGCAGCGCCAGGCCGAAGTAGGCGCCCAGCAGGAACTGCTCCTGCATGCGATGCGCCAGCAGGGCGGGGTGCTTGTAGATATAGAGCGGCGCGGAAAACGGCCTGCGCGCCTGCTCGATGCGCAGGAAATAGGTGACCGGCTGGGCCTGCTCGCTGTCCAGGTCGAAAACCGGGACCCGGTCGGGGCGCGGCCATTGGCTCACCGGGATTTTGTCGCCCGCATCTTGTACGGCCCAGTTCCCGGCGTCGTCACGGTAGTACAGGCTCACGCGGTCCACGCCCGCGCTGCTGACTTCCAGCACCCAACGCTGCGACAGGTCGGGTTGCATGGTGCTGAAGCGAACCCACATCACCTGCTTGCCCAGCGTGGCGGTGTGGCCGGCCGGGCGCATCGCAAACGGCAGGTCGTATTCCCAGGCCTCAACCTGCTCAAGCAGGGCGTTGCCCGTCGCATCGATCCAGAACTGGCTGTGTTCTGCCAGGGCGATCTGGCCGTCGGGCGCGTTGAGCTGAAGCACCGGCAGCCGCGCGTCGGCGCCTTGTTGTGCCCATCCTGCTACCGCCCCTGTCAGCAGGCACGCTGCCAGCACTCCCCCGAGGCCGCGGCGGCAGAGGAGGGCGCGCACGAACTGCCGAAAGCGTCCGGGCTTGCCGGGGAGCGCAGGGGGAATCAGCACGCTTTCATTGTGCGGCTGCGCGCGAGTAAAAGCGTACTAAATTTGCGTTGGCGCCGGCATTCCAGCCAAGTGGTGCGCGCACAACTGCAATTTATTGCAGCGGAAAGTCGGGACGAAGCGTGCATTTCTCCACAAAAAAGCCCGCACCTGGTGGGATGCGGGCTTTGGGGGAGGCCGGGGCGAGCGTGTTCGCCTTGGCTCGGGCGTTCGCCTTTATGCCTTTATGCCCTTATGCGTAGGCTGCAAGCGCCTTTTTCATCTTCTTCATCGCTGCCACCTCAATCTGGCGAATGCGTTCGGCGCTGACCTTGTACTCGGCGGCCAGGTCGTGCAGCGTCATGCCGCCGGAGCCGTCGTCGTTCACCTTGAGCCAGCGCTCTTCCACGATGCGCCGCGCGCGCGGATCCAGTTCCTCCAGTGCGGCTGTGATGCCGTCAGAGGCCAGGTTGTCGCGCTGGCGCGACTCCATCAGCGCCGTCGGTTCCTGCGTCGCATCGGCCAGGTAGGCGATGGGACCAAAGGCGTCTTCGCCGTCGTCGCCGGGGCTGGGGTCCAGCAGCACATCGCCGCCCGACATGCGCTGCTCCATCTCAATGACTTCCTCGCGCTTGACGTTCAGCGTCTTGGCCATGGAATCGATCTGGCCTTCCGTCAGCGTGTCGCGGTGCGTCGCCGCATCGGCGTCGTCCTTGAAACCCTGCTTCATCGAGCGCAGGTTGAAAAACAGCTTGCGCTGGGCTTTGGTCGTGGCGACCTTGACCATGCGCCAGTTTTTCAGGATGTACTCATGGATCTCGGCTTTGATCCAGTGCATGGCATAACTCACCAGGCGCACGTTCTGGTCCGGGTCAAAGCGTTTGACGGCTTTCATCAGGCCGATGTTGCCCTCCTGGATCAGGTCGCCGTGGGGCAGGCCGTAACCCAGGTATTTGCGCGAAATCGACACCACCAGGCGCAAGTGAGAGAGCACTAACTTGCCGGCTGCATCAAGATCGTTGTTTTCCTTGAGGTTTTTGGCAAATTCCTGCTCCTGCTCCAGGGTGAGCATCGGAAGGCGGTTAACGGCGGAAATGTAAGCGTCCAGGTTGCCCAGCGGGGGAACCAGCGACCAAGGGTTGACGGCTGCGACGGCGCCCGATTGGGGCACGGCCACGGCAGCGGTCAGCGATTGGGGGGAAAGAGCATATGACACTGCAGAACTCCTTTTCTCTAGCGCTAAATATTAGCACTCTGTTGGAGTGAGTGCTAAGCAATAGGTTCAATGACTCGGATAGCGCAAGGCTAATCGGTAGAAACCCTTGGTATGACCGTGCCGGCGGTTACTTGGTTCAAGCGCCCAGGTTTCGGGGGTGTAAATGCGGGTAACGGCGATGTACAGGGCGGTTGGGAGAGCCGCGAAGTTCAGCGCAGGCGCTGGTCGTCGCGCACTTCGCGGACCTCGACATCCACGATGTCGCTGGCGGGTGGGTTGCCGGCGTCACGGCTGGCGCCGGGCCACATGCCCTGGGGCGAATAACGCTGGAAGCGGCCAAATACCATGGCCGGCGCCGGTTTGCGACCGGTAACCAGGGACTTCAGCAGGCTCAGCGCCACAACGATCAGTGCGGCCACCAGGAGGCTGACGGCAAACACCACTGCAAACAGGCCCAGCAGCAGTTTGAGGAAAAAACGCAGAATTTTGCCGATCAAGCGAAGCACCTTGAGGAGGTTTAAACCCCTCAAATGGAGGCGGGCCCCTTCATTTCAAGCTACCCGCAACTGGACGAATCACCAGCGGATGCCCAACCTGCCAAACAGCTTGCTGAGCACAAACAGCGGGCCGACCCAGAGATACTGGATGTCTTCAAAAAACGAAGGCTTTTTGCCCTCGATCTTGTGGCCGATGAACTGCAGGATCCAGGCGCCTACAAAAATGCCGATACAGATCGGCAATACCAGCGGCCCCATGGCGAACACCAGCGTCATGAATAGCACGGACCACAGTGCCATGGTCACAAAGAACACCGCAGACAGGCGGGCGTAGTACACCATGCTGGCCCCGACAAAGGCATAGGCCACATAGGGATGCAGCGCAAACAGCATGCCGACCAGGCTCAGCATGATCAGGGGAATGGCCACGAAGTGAATCAGCTCGTTGCGTGGGTTCTGGTGGCTTTCGCCGTAGTGCGCGAGCAACTGATCGACTTTGCGGGATCCGGCCGGTGCGCCGGGCGTGTCGGGGGTATCGGGAGCGTCCGCCGTATTGTCCATATCTGTCTCCTTTGGGAAAAAAGGCGCCATCAGCGCCTTTTTTTCTTCCACTTTAATACAGCTGGGGCCGATTGACAAAACCCGCCGCCACGGCGGGCCGTGCGGCCTCAGGTCGGCGTGATTTTCGCGGTCTTGATAATCCGGCTCCAGCGGTCGATTTCGCTTTTCAGGAAGCGGGCGAACTCATCAGAACCTTTTTGTGAGACGCGAAAGCCTTGCGCTTTGGCGCGCTCTTCCACTTCAGCGCTGTACATGATCTTGATCATCTCGCGCGAATACCTGTCCACGATATCGTCCGGAGTCTTGGCCGGGAGCATGGCCCCTGTCCAGTTCTCGACAAAGAGTCCGGTCATGCCGGCTTCAAAGGCCGTCGGCACGTCCGGCACCCCCGGGTGCCGGCCCAGGCTGCAGATAGCGATCGCGCGCAATTTGCCGCTCTTGACATGGGTGATCGATTCCGGAAAGTTGGAAAAAATCACGTCCAGCTGGCCGCCGATCAGGTCGACCATCGACGGTGCGCCGCCGCGGTAGGGGACATGGATCATCTTGGTCTTGTTCAGTTCACAGAACAAGGCCATGGTCAGGTGCGCCGGCGTGCCGTTGCCGCTCGAACCCGCGCTCAACTGCTTGGTTTTGGATACCGCTATCAGGTCCTTGAAGTCCTTGATCGGGCTGGCGGCGGGAACCACAACAAGCATCGGCGAATTGGCCAGCAGGGCGACCGGACGCAAGTCCTTGGTGAAGCTGAAGGGTGCGTTGGGATAAAGGGATACGTTCGCCGCATGCGTCAAGGTGATGGCCAGCAGCGTGTTGCCGTCGGGCGGTGACTTGGCGACGAACTCGGCGCCAATTTGCGCGTTTCCGCCGGCCTTGTTTTCGACAATCACCGAAGTCTTCCACGCTTCGGAGAGCTTCTGGGCGACCGTGCGCGCCATGATGTCGGTCAGGCCACCGGGCGTAAATGGCACCACATACTTGATGGTGCTGCCCGGTTTGGGAAAAGTTTGCTGGGCCAGACCCAGGCCCGGAACGCCCGTCAGGGCTGCACCTGCAGATGCCAACACGATGTCACGACGCTTCATGCTTTACTCCTTGAGTTTTAACTAGACGACTGATCCCTCACTGACTAACTGATCCAATTGAAACTTGAGCGCGTCGGGGATGGTGATCCCCGCCTGCTGTGCTTTGGCCTCCAGCGCGATGCGCCGCGCGCCGGCCAGGCGCACGCCGTCATCTTGCAGCATTTCGGCGATCAGGGTTTCCATACGCTCAAAGTAGCTGTCGGCGCCGGCCAGGGCGCCCGGGTCTATCAGGATAAAGGCCTGGCCTATGCGCGGCTGGTTGCCTTCATCGACAAAAAAGGAGGATGCCTCAAAAGAAAAGCGCGCGCCTATCACGGCGGTGACAAGCAGCTCGACGACCAGTGCCAGCATCGAGCCTTTGGGGCTGCTCACCGCGCCCAGCGGCAGCATGGAGCCCTCCAGCGCCGCCTGCGCGTCCGTGGTCGGCCGGCCTTCGGTGTCCAGCGCCCAGCCCAGCGGGATCGATTTGCCTTCCTTGGCGGCCAGCATGACTTTGCCGCGCGCGACCTCGCTGAGCGAGAGGTCGATCATCAGCGGGTCGGCGTCGCGGCGCGGAAAGATCGCGGCCAGGGGATTGGTCCCGAACACCGGGTGCTTGCCGCCGGCGGCCGGCATGGCCGCCGGCGCGTTGGCAAAGCCCAGGCCCACCAGGCCGGCATCGGCTGCGGCGCGCAGGTGGTCTATCAGCACGCCGCAATGATGGCTATTGGTAATGCCGACGAAACAAACGCCCAGTTCGCGCGCGGTTGCGATCGCCGTGGAGATCGCCAGGTCACAGGCGGGAAAGGCCAGCCCCTGCTTCGCATCCACCAGCACGGCGGCGCCTTTTTGATGCGACACAACGGCGACGGCCTGACCGTCGGCGCGGCCGTTGCGAAGATGGGTGGCGTACTGCGGCACGCGGCTCAAGCCATGTGAGGCGAGGCCTTGTGCGTCGGCGCGAACCAATGCCTTCGCCGTGGCGGCGGCCATGGCCTCCGCGGCACCGGCTTCGCGTAGCGCCTGCGTTGCCAGGCGACGAGCTTCTTCAAGAGTCAGATGCGCCATTTACGAAAAACTTTCCRAAACCTTGTCGGCGATCATCACCGATACACGCCCATTGGACTGCGCGCTGACACCTGAGATGTGGGGGGTTAGCAACAGATTAGGGCAATCTTGCAACAAAGGACTTACAGGCAGGGGTTCCAGGTCGAACACATCGATCGCCGCGCCGCCCAGGCGGCCCGCGCGCAACGCGGCGGCGACCGCATCGACGTCGACGATGTGGCCGCGCGAAGTATTGATCAGCACCGCATCTTTTTTCATTTCGGCGATGCGGGCCGCATTGAAGAGGCCGCGCGTGCTGTCAAGCAGGGGAATATGCAGCGTGACGGCGTCGGCGTTGCGCACGAGTTCATCAAGGCTCGCAGCGCGGACGCCGGACTGCGCGAACACGGGCGCATCGGGCGCCAGCATGGCGTCGTGAGCGATCACTTGCATGCCCAGGCCCCGCGCCAATCGCGCCGTGGTCTGGCCTATGGAGCCGAAGCCTATGATGCCCAGCGTCTGCCCGGCAGTTTCGCGCCCGTTGCCCAGCGCCGCCCGCGGCCATTTGCCGCCGGCCACCGCGGCACTGGAGGCAAAGGCGCCGCGCAGCAGCAGCATGGTGCTGGCGATCACATACTCGGCCACGCTGAGCGCGTTGGCGCCGGTGGCGGGGATCACCTTGATGCCCTTGGCCTCGCAGGCCGGAACGTCGATGTTGTCCAGGCCCACGCCCAGCCGGCCCACCACCTTGCAGCGCGTGAGTGCGGCCAGCAGCTCGCCGCGCACCTGCGTCAGGTTGCGCACGATCAGCGCGTCGGCCGTGGCCGCCTCGGCCCGCAGGCGGGCGGCGTCGCCCACCAGCTGCGGGTCGTAGAGCACGTCGTGCGCCGCTTTGAGGCGCGCCACGGCGCGCTCGTCCATGAACTCGCAGATGACAATGCGCGCCATGCGTCCTCCGCGTTCAGGCTGATTCAAAGAGGCGCGTCAGCACGAACTCGCGGTGACCCAGGGCTTCGGCCGCGGTCAGGCGGCCGTTGGCCGTGCGCAGCATGTTCTCGAGCAGCTTGTCGCCCGCCTGGTCCAGTGTGATTTCGCGCTGCAGCAGGCCAGAAGTGTCCACGTCGATGTGCTCGCTCATCAGGCGAACCGTGCGCGGGTTCGAGCAGATCTTGATTACGGGAACGATGGCATTGCCGATCACATTGCCCTGGCCCGTGGGGAAGAAATGCACCGCATAACCCGACGCGGCGCACAGCGTCACCATCTCGGCCGCGGCGCTTGACGAGTCCATGAACCACAGGCCCGGGTGCGTGGGTTTCTCCGCCTTGTCGATGACGCCGTCCACCGTGCAGACCTTGCCGATCTTCTGGATGTTGCCCAGGGCTTTTTCCTCGATGGTCGTGAGGCCGCCCGCGATGTTGCCCTTGGTCGGCTGCGAGTCGGAGAGGTCACTGGTCTTGTGGCGGTTGATCATGTCCTGGTAGCGATTGAACATGAACATGAACTGGTCGCGCACCGCATCGTTGGCGCAGCGGTCGGCCACGATCTTTTCGCCGCCGGTGATTTCAGAGGTTTCACCGAAGCACAGGTAGTTGCCCAGCGGGTGGAGCTTGTCGAACGCGTTGCCCACCGTGGGGTTGGCGCCGCAGCCCGAGGTGGTGTCGGACTCGCCGCATTTGGTGGAAACCCACAGCTCGGAGATGCCGCACACTTCGCGCTGCTTTTCGCTGGCCCACTGCACATAYTCGCGCGCSGCCTTGGAGGCCTTCATGATGGTCTCGTGGTCGCCGTGGCCTTCGATGCCGAAGCCGACCACCGGCTTGCCGGTGGTGGCGATGCCGTCGACCACTTTTTTGGTCCAGCCGTCTTCAATGCCGATCACCACCACGGCCGCGACGTTGGGGTTGCAGCCCGCGCCTATCAGCGTGCGAAAGTGCAGCTCCAGGTCGGCGCCGAACTGCAGGCGGCCGTAGGGGTGCGGAATCGCCATGCTGCCCTTGATGTTGTGGGCCACGGCCTCGGCCGCCGCGTTGGACAGGTCGTCCAGCGGCAGGATGATGACGTGGTTGCGCACGCCGACGCGGCCGTTCTCGCGGCGATAGCCCAGGAATGTGGTGTCTTTGTTGATGACTGACATAAGAAATCCTTAAAAAAATAACTTGGATTGATGGTGCGCCCGGCGTAGCGAGCGGGCGGCAGGCAAGGCGCAAACCGCAGACGGGCTTGTGCCCGGCGAGGATTTGCAACGACGCATCCCGCCCGCGCAGTAGCCGGGAGCGCCGTCAATCACCAGCGTTTTGTTTTGATGTTGTGTACGTGTGCATGCTGGCCCGCCTTGATGTTGGCGACGACCTTGCCCATGTCGATGCCGTACTTGAGCACCGTATCGCCGACGGCCATGTCCTTGAGCGCCACCTTGTGGCCGATGGGAATGTCCTGCTGGGCCTGCACGTTGATCATGCGGTCCTCGTCCATGATCCAGCCGGTCATGGCGGTTCCGGCCTTCACACCTTCCACCACCACGACCGCCACGGTGTCTTTGGCGTCATGCAATACAAAATGAATCATGGGTTCTCCATCAGGGGCTGAGTTGAATCGAGCTGCCAGTTTTATGGAGGGCCCATGCCTTGTCAATTAACTCATGTATATGACTTGTATGGCTGGGCCATCGGTGTTTCAATGGGCGCCGTGAACGTGAAAACCAGATCCACCCCCCTGCGCCCGCTGGCGGGCGGGGACACCATGCCGCTTTACCGCCAGGTCAAGCGGGAGCTGCAAAAACTCATCGAAGCCGGCCACTATGGTCCGGGTAAACCCTTGCCCAGTGAGGCTGAAATTGCCACAGGCCTGCAGGTCAGCGTGGGCACCTTGCGCCATGCGGTGGATGAACTGGTGCATGAGCACGTGCTGCTGCGCCGCCAGGGCAAGGGCACTTTTGTGGCGCCGCACACCGATGCCCGCTTCATGTTCCAGTTTTTCCATGTGGAGCCGCGCTGGAACTTCGGCGACGACGATGAGGCGCACGAGCGCGACTACCCCGAAATCGATTGCATCGCCTTCGCGCGCGAACGGGCGAACGAGCTTGAGGCAGCGGCCTTGCGTATCAAGGCCGGCGAGCCCGTGTTCAGGGCCGAGAACCGGCTTGCCCTGCGCGGCCGCGTGGTGATGCATGACAGGCTGGCAATCTCGGCGGCGCTGTTTCGAAACCTCACGGAAAAGCGCTTTGTCGAAAGGCCCAGCACGATTTACGCGCTGTACCAGACCGATTTCGGCATCACTGTGCTGCGCGCACAGGAACGTGCACGCGCGGTGGCGGCGGATAAAACCACGGCCCGCGTGCTGGGCGTGGCGGCGGGTGCACCGGTGATGGAGGTGCACCGGCTGGCGCTGACTTTTGGCGACAAGCCGGTGGAGTACCGCGTGTCGACCATCAACACCCAGGCGCACGACTACGTCAGTGTGCTGTCCAAGAGAGCTTGAGCATGGACCTTGGTTTTCTACTGGAAAAGGCCCGGCTTGCCGGCGTGGAAGCGGCCGTCCGCATCAAAGAGGCGCGGGCCGCCCTGAAGCCGGCCGACGTCAGCCAGAAAGCGCCCGGCGATTGGGTCACGCGCTTTGACCGCGAAGTGGAAGAGGATTTGCAGGAAGCCTTGCGGCATGCCCTGCCGCAGGGCCGCTTTGTCGGCGAGGAGGGCGGTGGCGAGCTGACGGACGAGCCGACCTGGCTGGTCGACCCGATCGACGGTACGGCGAACTTTGCGCGCGGCTATCCGCAGTATGCGGTGGCTATCGCGCTTTGCGTGGGCCGCGAGCCGGTGCTGGGCGTGATTGTGGATCCTTCGCGCGATGAAGTCTTCACCGCCGCTGCCGGACTGGGTGCTTGGCTGAATGGGGAGCGCATCGCCTGCGCGGGCACTCGCCTGCCGGGCCAGTGCCTGGTCGCCACGGTGTTTCCCAAGCCCGGCGCGTCCTTTATGGACGACTACCTCGCCGAATTCGGCCGTGTGCTGAAGGCCTTCGGCCAGGTCCGCCGCAGCGGCGCAATGGCGCTGGAGCTGGCCTACGTCGCTGCCGGCAGGGTAGACGCCTTCTGGGAGCGCGGCATGGGCGCCTGGGACGCGGCGGCCGGCGCGGTGTTGCTGCGCGAAGCCGGCGCCGTGATGCAGGCGATGGACGGCCTGCCGCTGCTGGAAAGCCGGATGCTGGTGGCCGGCAGCCCGGCCGGCGCGGCTCTGCTCGAAGGCGTGCTCAAGCGCCCGTGAGGCGGGCGCATCGCCTCCTCACTCCCTTCCTGAAATTTTCTATTGGGTACCCATGATTCTCAAATGGCGCTTGCAACTGGCTTCGTATTTCCCCGGTGTGCTGGTGTGCATGGTGATTGCACTGGCGGCCACTTTTGTCTCGGAACATTACGGCGGGCCGCAGCTGTTGTATGCGCTGCTGTTCGGCCTGGCCTTTCACTTCCTGAACAGCCATCCGCAAACGGCCAAAGGCATAGGCTTTTGCGGCCGCGTGGTGCTGCGCATCGGCGTGGCCCTGCTGGGCGCGCGCATCACGTTTTCGCAGGTGGCCCACTTGGGGCTGGAGACCGCCGCCGTGATCGTCTTCGCGGTGCTGCTCACGATAGGGCTGGGCGTGATGCTGGCGCGCTGGCTCGGCTGTTCGCGCGACGAAGGCCTGCTCTCGGGCAGTGCGGTGGCCATCTGCGGTGCATCGGCCGCGCTGGCGGTATCGTCCGTTCTGCCCCAGACCAAAGAGAACGAGCGCTTCACGCTGCTGGTCGTGGTGGGCGTGACGGTGTTGTCGACGCTGGCCATGGTGGTCTACCCCTTCAGCCTGCAAGTGATAGGGCTGCTCCCGGGGCAGGCCGGCATTGTGCTGGGCGGTTCCATTCACGATGTAGCGCAGGTGGTGGCGGCCGGCATGATGCTGGGCCCGCAGGCCGGCGACACGGCGACGGTGGTCAAACTGTTCCGCGTCATGATGCTGATGCCCGTGGTGCTGGCAATCGCCGTGCTGTACCGCAACCACCCGGCCGTGAAAGTGCCCGAGACCGAGGTGCCGCTGGTGCCGGGCTTTTTGCTGGCTTTTGTGGTGCTGGTAATGCTGGCCAGTGCCGGCCTGATCAGCCCGCCGCTGGTTCAACTGGCCGGTGATGCCTCGCGCTGGATGCTGGTCACGGCCATTGCGGCCGCGGGCGTCAAAACCAGTTTTGAGGACCTGCTCAAGCTGGGCTGGAAACCGGTGGCCATGCTGGTCACCGAAACCGTGTTTATCGTGGCCTTTGTGGTGGCCGCGGTGCTGCTGTTGCGCCTGGGCGGCGCTTGAGGAAAGCGGCTAGCCCAGCAGGGCCTGCGCGAATTCACGCGCGTTGAAGGTTTCCAGGTCTTCGAGCTGCTCGCCCACGCCGATGAAATACACCGAGACGGGCCGCAGCGCCGGCGAGGCCAGCGCACGCTCGCGCGCCCACAACGCGATGGCCGCCAGCACGCCGCCCTTGGCCGTGCCATCCAGCTTTGTCACGATGAGGCCGGTCAGCTGCAGTGTGTCGTCAAAAGCCTTGACCTGTGCCAGGGCGTTCTGCCCCGTGTTGCCGTCAATCACGAGCAATACTTCATGAGGAGCCGTGGCATCCGCCTTCTGCACCACGCGTTTGATCTTGCGCAGCTCTTCCATCAAATGCAGCTGGGTGGGCAGCCGGCCGGCGGTGTCGACCAGCACTACATCCTTGCCGCGCGCCTTGCCGGCGCTCACGGCGTCAAAGCTCACGGCGGCCGGATCGCCCCCTTCCTGGCTCACGATCTCGACGGTGTTGCGGTCGGCCCAGACGCTGAGTTGCTCGCGCGCCGCAGCGCGAAAGGTGTCGGCCGCCGCGAGCAGCACCGAAGCGCCTTCGGTGGCCAGGTGGCGCGTGAGCTTGCCGATGGAGGTGGTCTTGCCGGCGCCGTTCACGCCGGTCACCATGATCACGGTGGGCTGGTACTGGCCGATCACCAGGGGCTGCTCCAGCGGCTTGAGCAGTTGCGAAATCGAGTCCACCAGCGCGTTCTTGACGGCGACGGGGTGGGTCATGCCGCCTTCGCGCACGCGGCGCTTGACGTCGGCCAGCAGGTGTTCGGTGGCCTTGGTGCCGGTGTCGGCCATCAGCAGCGCGGTTTCAAGGTCTTCGTAAAGCGCGTCATCAATGCGGCTGCCGGTGAACACCGTCGAAATGCTGGAGCCGGTTTTGCGCAGACCGTTCTGCAGCTTGGCCAGCCAGCGTTCGCGCTCGGGCGCGGCGGCGCCGGGAACCGGCATGGCGATGGGAGTGACCAGCGCGCTGCCTATCAGTCCCCCGCCGGCGGCCGTCACGGGGGCGGCCACTGCCGGGCTGTCCGCAGTTGCCGGGGCCACGGGGGCCGTGGGGGCCGAAGAAGGCGCGGCAGCGGGGGGAGGGGATTTTTTCTTGAAAAAACTGAACATTGGGTATGCTTGTGGAGTCTTACGGCCTGCTAATAGGCCTGAGTGTTGCACTTTGCAGTGCCAGTGTGCGGCGCCACCCAGCTATTCTATGAAACACCCCAGACAAACCCTTTTGGCCTCCCCAGTACCCCTTTCCCGCCCCGTTTTCCGCCTTTCCCGCGCCCTTGCCGCCTTGGTGGCCTTGTGCCTGGGATCCGCCGCTTTCGCCCAGGCATCGGCTCCGACGCCGGTGGTGGAGAAATTCACGCTGGCCAACGGCCTCACGGTGATTGTCAAACCCGACCACCGCGCGCCCACCGTGGCCCACATGCTGTGGGTGCGGGTCGGCTCCATGGACGAGGTGGACGGCACCTCGGGTGTGGCCCATGCGCTGGAGCACATGATGTTCAAGGGCACGCCGACGGTGAAGCCGGGTGACTTTTCCAGGCAGGTGGCCGCCCTGGGCGGCCGCGAGAATGCCTTCACCACCCGTGATAACACCGGTTACTACCAGCAGATTCCCGCCGGCAAGCTGGAGGACGTGATGCGGCTGGAGGCCGACCGCTTTGCCCAGATGCAGTGGCCGGATGAAGAGTTCAAGCGCGAGATTGAGGTGGTCAAGGAGGAGCGCCGCATGCGCACCGAGGATTCGCCTCGCGCCATGCTGTACGAGCAGGGTATCGCCATGACCTATATGGCATCGCCTTACCGGCGCCCCGTTGTCGGCTGGATGAGCGACCTGGACGCCATGACAGCGGCCGACGTGCGCGACTTCTACCGCCGCTGGTATGTTCCCGGCAACGCGGCGGTGGTTGTGGCGGGTGATGTGGAAGTCGCGCAGGTGAAGAAGCTGGTCGAAAAATACTACGGCGGCATTGCCGCGCGGCCTGTACCCGAACGCAAGCCCCGCACCGAGCCGGAGCAGGCCGGCCTGCGCCGCCTGGACTACAAGGCCCCGGCCAGCCAGGCCTACGTGGGCATGTCCTTCAAGGTGCCCAAGCTGGAGCCGGCGGACCTTGCCGATCCCGTCCCCGGCACGCCGGCCTCGCCGACGGCCGAAGGCAGCCGGGACGCGCTGGCCCTGACCGTGCTGGCCGCGGTGCTGGACGGCTATGGCGGTGCGCGGCTGGAACGCGCCCTGGGGCAGGGCGACAACAGGGTGTCCGACGGCGCGGGAGCATCCAACGGCCTGATGGGCCGGGGGCCGCAGCTGTTTGTGCTCGACGGCGTTCCGGCCGAAGGCAAGACCACGCAGCAGGTGGCTGAAGCCCTGCGCCGGGAGGTCGCCCGCGTGGCACGGGAGGGCGTGAGCGAGGCGGAACTCAAACGCGTCAAGACCCAATGGGTGGCCAGCGAAATTTACAAACTCGACTCCGTGTTCAGCCAGGCGCGCGAGCTTGGCTCCAACTGGATACAGGGCTTGCCGCTGGACGGCAGCGAGCGCCTGATTGCCGCGCTGCGCCGCGTCACCGCTGCTGAGGTGCAGGCTGTGGCCGGCAAGTACTTCGGCGACGACCAGATGACCCTTGTCACCTTGCTGCCCCAGCCCGTGGATCCCAATCGAAAACCCCGCAAACCGGCGGTGCCCATCCGCCATGACGCCGGCTCCTGAATCTGACTATCCGAATCCCATGAACATCGCCATGACATACCGGGCCAGCAGTCCCCTTACTCTCTGGATTGCCGGCCTCTTTTCCCTGTGCCTGCAGGCGTCTGCCAATGCGGCCATCCCCATCCAGCACTGGACCCAACCGGGCGGCGCGCAGGTCTACCTGGTCGAAAGCCCGGCCATCGCCATGCTCGATGTGCAGGTCGACTTCGACGCAGGCAGCCGGCGCGACCCGGCTGCACTGGCGGGCCTGGCAGGCATAACCGCCACCATGCTCGACAAGGGACTCGCGGCAAAAAATGGCGACCCTGCCATGGACGAGAATGCGCTCAGCGAGGCCTGGGCCGACCTGGGTGCGCAGTTTGGCGCCAGCGCCACGGGCGAGCGCATGAGTTTTTCGCTGCGCTCGCTCACCGATCCTGAACTGCTGGACAAGGCCGTCGCGCTCGCGGCGCGCCAGATCGCGGAACCCTCCTTTCCCGGCGCCATCCTGCAGCGCGAACGCGAGCGCACGGTGGCCTCGATCAAGGAGTCCTATACCCGCCCAGCCAGCATTATTGGCCGCACCTATGCGAAGGCGGTGTACGGCACGCACCCCTACGGCTACGAGGTAACCGAGGCCACACTGGCGCGCATCGGCGTCGCCGACATGCGGGCTTTTTACAGCGCGGGCGTGGCGGCTTGCCGCGCGCGCATCAGCATGGTGGGCGCCGTGACGCGTGCCCAGGCCGATGCGATTGCGGCACGTCTGTTGTCGCGGTTGCCGCAAGTGCCGTGCGCCAGCCTGCAACCCATGCCGCAGGTGCCCGAAGTAGCGCCGCTGACCCAGGCCGAGGAAAAACGCATCCCCTTTGATTCGGCGCAGGCCCACGTACTGATGGGCCAGCCCGGGTTCAAGCGCGACGACCCCGATTATTTCGCGCTGACCGTGGGCAACTACATCCTGGGCGGCGGCGGCTTTGTCTCGCGCCTGACTTCGGAGGTGCGCGAGAAGCGGGGGCTGACTTATGGTGTTTACAGCTATTTCTCGCCCGGCCTTCATGCCGGCAGCTTCACCGTGGGCCTTCAGACGCGGCCCGACCAGACCGACCCGGCGGTCAAGCTGGTGCGTGAGGTGGTGAAGGACTTTGTCGCCAACGGCCCGACCGAAGCTGAATTGAAGGCCGCCAAGGACAACCTCGTAGGCGGTTTTTCCCTGCGCATCGACAGCAACCGCAAGCTGCTCGACAACATCGCCAGCATCGCCTGGAACGGCCTGCCGCTCGATTATCTGGACACCTGGACGCAGCAGGTGGACAAGGTGACGGTAGCCGACATCAAGGCGGCCTTTGCGCGCAAGCTGCAACCCGAGAAAATGGTAACCGTGATCCTGGGCGCCGCGCCATGAAATACACCCCCGCATCCACTCCCGCCAAGGCCGCTGGCGCTGCCAGGCCCAAAGGCGGCAAGGTCGTGGGCCGCAAGACCGTGCCACCCGGAGAAATCCGCATCATCGGCGGAGTTTACAAACGCAGCAAGTTGCCGGTGCCCAGCAAGCCCGGCCTGCGCCCCACGCCCGATCGTGTGCGCGAAACACTGTTCAACTGGCTGGGCCAAGACCTGACGGGCTGGCGCTGCATGGACGTCTTCGCCGGCACGGGCGCGCTCGGTTTTGAAGCCGCCTCGCGCGGCGCTGGCGATGTGCTCCTCTGCGAGCAGGACCCGGCGCTGGCGTTGCAGCTCAAGGCGGTGCAAACCAGGCTGAAGGCCGATATGTGCCGCATCGAGCGCGGCGATGGCCTCAGTGCCCTCAAGCGCGTCGCCCCGGGCAGCCTGCAACTGGTGTTGCTGGACCCGCCCTTTGAGTCCACCTTGTTCGAATCCGCGCTGCAAGCCGCGGCCAAGGCCATAGGTCCCACCGGCGTGGTCTACCTGGAGGCTCCCAAAGCCTGGAGCGACGAGGAATTGCTGCCGCTGGGCCTCAAACTGCACCGCAGCGGCAAGGCAGGCGCCGTGCATTTTCACCTTCTGGCAGGGCTGGGGGCGCCGGCGGCCTGATCGGCAAGCCTTGCCTGCTTCGTGGATACAACGGCGTTCATGTCTGGGAAAAGGGCGGGGCGGGCATAATTCCCCCTATGGCCACCCCGCGCATCGCTGTCTATTCCGGCACTTTTGACCCCTTCACGCTGGGCCATGACGACGTGGTGCGGCGCGCGGCCGGGCTGTTTGACCAACTGGTCATCGCCGTGGCCGTGGCCCACCACAAGAAAACCTTGTTCTCGCTGGATGCGCGCGTGGCGCAGGTGAAAGCCGCCACCGAAGGGATTGGCGGTGTGAGCGTGCTGCCTTTTGAGGGCCTGATCATGGATTTCTGCGCGGCGCAAAAGGCCTCGGCCGTGGTGCGCGGTATCCGCAATCTGACGGACTTTGACTACGAAGCCCAGATGGCCGCCATGAACCGCAAGCTGCGCCCGCAGGTGGAGACCGTGTTTTTGCTGCCCGATGCGCCGCTGCAGTGCATCAGCAGCACGCTGGTGCGCGAAATCAGCAAGCTGGGCGGCGACGTGGCACAAATGGTGAGCCCGGCGGTGGCTTCCGCGCTGGCGGCGGCGCACCAGGCAGCGAAGGCGGGGTGATCCAATGGCCCTGATGATCACCGACGAATGCATCAACTGCGACGTCTGCGAGCCCGAATGCCCCAACCAGGCGATTTACCTGGGCAAGGAAATCTATGAAATCGACCCGCATAAGTGCACTGAATGCGTCGGCCATTTCGATGAGCCGCAATGCGTGCAGGTCTGCCCCGTGGCCTGCATTCCCCTGAACCCGCAGCACATCGAAACGCGGGAAACCCTGTGGGAAAAATACCAGCGCCTGCAGGCCGTCATTCCCATCGTCACGGCCCGCTAAGGGCCTGATTCCTTCTCAGTCTTCGGCTTGTGGCTCAACCTTGCGCGGCGGCTTGGGCCGCGGCGGCGTGCTGGTGTGGATCATCATCGTGGCTTTTTCCATCTCGCCCTTGAGCAATTCCGGCACGGCCTTGAGGCAGCGCGCGATGCAGTCTTCTATGGCGATGCGGTGGTCGGCTGACGGTTTTTTCAGAACCCAGTTGACCACCTCGGCCTTGACGCCGGGGTGCCCCACGCCGATACGCAAGCGCCAGTAGTCTGCTGTGCCCAATTGCGCATGGATGTCGCGCAGGCCGTTGTGGCCGGCGTGGCTGCCGCCGAACTTGAGCTTGACCTGCCCGGGCACGATGTCCATTTCGTCGTGTGCCACCAGCACTTCCTCGGGCGCGACCTTGAAAAAACGGGCCAGCGCCGCGACCGACTTGCCCGACACGTTCATAAAGGTCAGCGGCTTGAGCAGCCAGACGTTCTGGCCGTTCACCGTGGTGCGGGCGACCTGGCCGTGGTAGCTTTTGTCCAGGCTCAGGGGAGCCTTGAGCTCCCGCGAGAGCTCGTCTATCCACCAGAAGCCGGCGTTGTGGCGCGTGGCTTCGTATTCAGGGCCAGGATTGCCCAAGCCTACAAATAATTTAATCATGCGAAAGTTTCCATCCGTCCAATTCTAGGGGGCATGGTTCGGCTCTCTTGGGGGTACTTCACGTACCTCAGATTGGGGAGCAGCAAGAAAAACGGCCCTTGTCCCGCAAGAGGACAAGGGCCGTGGGCCTTTCAGGCCTGCGCCTGAAGTGGATTACTTCTTGGCGGCAGGCTTGGCGGCGTCAGCCTTGGCGCCGGCTTTGGCTTCCTTGGCGGCAGCGGCCTTGGCAGCTTTCGGGTCCACCGGTGCGGCGGCGGCAGCGGCTGCTGCGGCATCGGCCTCGGCTTCTTCGGACACTGCGGACACCGACACCAGAACCGGGTTGTCCTGGCCCTTGGCGACAAACTTCACGCCCTTTGGCAGCGTGATGTCCTTGATGTGCAGCGGCGAACCCTTCTTCAGGCCCTTCAGGTCGACGGCGATGAATTCGGGGATGTCGGCCGGGAAGCAGGACACGGTCAATTCGGTGATCACGTGGTTGACCAGGCAGTTCTCGGTCTTGACGGCCGGGGACTCTTCTTCACCGCTGTAGTGCACGGGCACTTTGACGGTCATCTTGGTCTTGGCTTCCACGCGCTGGAAGTCGATGTGCAGGATCTGCTGCTTGTAGGGGTGCATTTGCAGGTCGCGCAGCAGAACTTTGTGTTCTTTGCCGGCCAGTTCCATCTCGAGGATGGAAGCATGGAACGCTTCTTTCTTGATGGCGTGGAACAACGCGTTGTGATCGATTTCGATCAGCGTGGGTTCACCGGTGCCACCATAGACGATACCGGGCGTGCGGCCCGTGATGCGGAGACGGCGGCTCGCACCCGTGCCCTGCTTTGCGCGCTCAAAAGCGACGAATTTCATAATCAACTCCAATAAAGAACGGACCGCGACCAGTCTCGTTCTGGTTTAAAAAGCTGCTTTTGCTGCGCGATGAACACCACGCCGCGATGGCAGCTACTTTTTGCTCCAGGTCAGAACAGATTGTCCTGGTCCGAAAACAAACTCATGACCGACTCTCCCTTGGCGATGCGCTGTATGGTCTCAGCGATCAGCGGCGCCACGGAGAGCTGGCGAATCTTCTTGCAGCCTTCGGCATTCGGGCTCAGCGGAATGGTGTTGGTGATCACCACTTCATCGAGCGCGTCGCCCTTGGCGATGCGGTCTATGGCAGGGCCCGAAAAAATCGGGTGCGTGCAATAGGCGTAAACCTTCTTGGCGCCGCGCTCCTTGAGCACCTCGGCCGCCTTGACCAGTGTGCCGGCCGTGTCGATCATGTCGTCCATGATCACGCAGTTGCGGCCTTCGATGTCACCGATCACGTGCATCACTTCCGACACGTTCGCCTTGGGGCGGCGCTTGTCGATGATGGCCATGTCGCAGCCCAGCTGTTTGGCCAGCGCCCGGGCACGCACCACGCCGCCCACGTCGGGCGAAACGACCATCAGGTCGGCGTAATTCTTCTGCCGCAAATCGCCCAAAAGCACCGGCGACGCATAAATGTTGTCGACCGGGATATCGAAAAAGCCCTGGATCTGGTCAGCGTGCAGGTCCATCGTCAGGACACGCGACACACCCACGGCCTGCAGCATGTTGGCCACCACCTTGGCCGTGATGGGCACACGCGCCGAACGCGGACGGCGGTCTTGCCGCGCATAGCCGAAATACGGGATCACGGCGGCGATGCGCTCGGCCGAAGCTCGTTTCAGCGCGTCAACCATGATCAGCAATTCCATCAGGTTGTCGTTGGTCGGCGCGCAGGTCGACTGCACCACGAAGACATCGCGAGCCCGCACGTTTTGCTGGATCTCGACGGTGACTTCACCATCCGAAAAACGTCCCACATGGGCCGCGCCCAGCGAGATGCCCAGGTTCTGGGCAATCTCGGAGGCCATGCTCGGATTGGCATTGCCGGTAAAAACCATGAAATCGGGGTGGTGCGTTTGCATGTGGGGCCCAGCTGCTACAAGGACTTGAACGTGGCTGAAATTTCTGATCGAAGCAAAATACGCACGGGGACAACACGTTGCAAGGGGGGCTTGGCAGTGAGCGCCGCTTGCCTGGCGTGTTTCCAAAAACACACAGACCCGCTGATACACATCATGCGGGTCTGTCAGGAGTCACGCGGCTTCGCTCCGGGCGGAGCCGCAAACCGGGGCTGTGGCCCTCAGTCTTAAATTTGGCAGGGGTGGAAGGATTCGAACCTGCGAATGCCGGAATCAAAATCCGGTGCCTTAACCAGCTTGGCGACACCCCTACACAGGACAGTTGTTGTTGCCAACAACAGACCTATAACTTATTCATTTATGGTCGCTTGGAAGCCCATTTCGAGAGCGGTTATTTTACCAACCGGCCAGGGGATGCGCTTCCAAATTACTGCATTTACGGACTTTCCAGCCATCAGGCAATCCTGCGATGTCTGGCAAATCTGCTTCATGCAGCAGTTGCGCAAATACAGCACTTCCGGAGCCGGTCATGCGCCCTTGGAGTCCCTTGCTTTTGAGCCAATCGAGCGATTGGCCTATCTGTGGGCACATCTCCTGCGCTACCGGCTGCAAGTCGTTGCGGCCGAATCCGAAATCAAAGGATTTCGACTGGCCTTCAGCATTTGCAGCAAAGCCTTGGATTGTAGCAGTTTCTGTATCGCGTTTTAGCTCCGGCGCGCTGAAAATACCTTGGGTGGGGAGTCCGGCCGCCGGTTTGACCACCAGAAAACGCGCCGGCGGCAAGACCAGCGGGGTGATTTTTTCGCCTATGCCTTCTACCCAGGCGTGGCCGCCCGAGAGGAAAAAAGGCACGTCGGCGCCCAGCGACAAGGCCAGGGTCTGCAGCTCCTGAGGCGGCAGGCGCACGCCCCACAGCCGCTGCAGGGCCAGCAGGCAGCTGGCGGAATCCGATGAGCCGCCGCCCATGCCTGCCTGCGAAGGAATCCGCTTTTCGAGGCCGACGTGTACACCCAGCGGGGTGCCGCAGGCGGTCTGTAGCGCCTTGGCGGCGCGCACAACAAGGTCGTCCGCGGGCAAGGGCTGCGCCGCCTGGCCGTCGGTTTCAAGGTCTTCCCTGCTGATCTGTCCGTCTGTGCGCAATTCCAGATGCAAGGTGTCGCACCAGTCGATCAGCATGAAGACGGATTGCAACAGGTGATAGCTGTCCGGCCGGCGACCGGTGACGTGCAGGAAAAGGTTGAGTTTGGCGGGTGCCGGCACGTCATACAGGGCCTTGAGCGGCGGCGGAGAGCTTGAAGCAGAAGAGGCGGAAGAGACAGAAGTCATAAACAGGAAGGAAGCGAAAACCGTGCGCGCCGGCGAAAGGCTATTGGTCGAGCACGACCCGCAGGTCCGCCTGCGGCGCAGGCTGAGTTCTTTTGGCCGAAATGCGGCCGTCCTGGTAGCGCGAGAGGTCCGCCGACCAGCCACTGACGGCGGCATTGTCACCTTGCATCCAGGCAAACAGCGCACCCAGCGGTACGGCCGCGCCCGTAGCCTGGGCCATCAGTTCGTCGACGGAGGCAAAGCGCTGGACCTTGCCGTTGCCGGAGTCCAGTACCGCCTCGCCGGGTGACCAGCGCAGCACGCCGAGTACGCTGCCCAGGGGGCTGATCAGCGACAACTCGCCGCGCTCGGGCTTGCCCTTAAGCTCGAAACTGGCTGAAAAAGACTGCGCTGGCTCGCTGAGGACCTGCAGGCTGATGCGTCCGGTCCAGAGATCGCTCTGCACACCGTCCTGGGCCTTGGCCCTGGGCGGTTGCGCGCAACCGGCGATCAGCAATGCGGCAAAAAGGGAGGCGAAAACAAGGGCCAGCCTGGCCAGGCGCGCGCGGAAAATAAACGGCACGATAAGTTTCCGGGCTACAGCTTCACGCGCAGGCGCTTGAGCGTCTCGAGCAGCGTTTCGTTTTCGGGGTTGAGCAGCCGGCCTTCCTTCCAGATAGAGATGGCGCGGTCGCGCTGGCCCATCGCCCACAACACTTCGCCGAAATGTGCCGCGATCTCGGCATCGGGCTTGGCCTTGTAGGCCGCCTCAAAGATTTTCACGGCTTCGGCGTTGTTACCCAGGCGGAATTCCACCCAGCCCAGGCTGTCTCCGATGAATGGGTCGGCAGGTGCGAATTCCAGCGCCTTGCGGATCAGCTCGCGCGCCTCGGGCAGGCGCACGCTGCGATCGGCCAGCGAGTAGCCCAGTGCGTTGTAGGCGTGGTGGTAGTCGGGCTTGAGCTGGATGACCTTGCGCAGCAGGCTTTCCATCTCGTCGAGCTTGCCTAGCTTTTCAGCCATCATGGCCTGGTCATAAAGCAGCTCGGTTTCTTCCGGTGACTTGGCCAGGGCCTGCGCAAGCACCTCATAGGCCAGCTGGTACTGCTTGAACTCACGCAGCAGGGAGACTTCCGCGTTGAGCTTCACCCTGGCCTCCGCGGCATTGCGCTCGGGCAGCTTGCGGATCAGCTGGCGGCCTTCCTCGAGCTTGCCCTGACTGGCCAGAATGGATGCGCGCCGGGTCTGTGCCAGCGCCAGGTCGGATGCATTGTCAATCTTGGCGAGCCAGCTTTCGGCTGTCGCGTAATCCTTGCGTTTTTCCGCGATTTGCGAGAGCGACAAATACGCCTGGGCCAGGCTGCGGTTGCGCTCGCCCTCGGCGGTTTGCTGCTGCGCCAGGCCGACATAGCGCTCCAGCGAGGTTTGCGCCTGCGCCAGCTGGTTGTCCTGCAACTGCAGGGAGCCAAGCACCAGCCAACCTTCGGGAAGGTCGGGCTTGTCGCGCGTCACGATCTGCAGTTGGGCGGAGGCCTCGGCATAGCGCTGGGAATCCAGCAGGGCCCGGGCATATCCCATCCTGATTTCAGGCATGGCCTTGGGATTGCCTTCGAAGTAGCGGCGCACCACGCCTTCGGCTTCAGGCATCTTGGGGTCCATCAACTCGAGCGCCACCAGGGCAGGGCCTTCGGCCTGCGGGGCGGCAGCCTGCCCGCGCTTGGCCGCCGCGAGCGCTCCGCTCGTGTCGCCGGCGGCCATGCGCATGCGACCCAGTGTTGTCCAGGCGGCGCCGGCAGTGGCGGGATTGCCCAGGTAGTCGGCCAGCGCTTCCTCGACCACGGTGCTGGCCAGTTTTTTGTCCGTCGCGCGAGCATAGACACGCGGCACTGCGGTTAACACGGCGGGCCGCTCGATATCCGGGGCCAGCCTGATTTCGGTTTGCAGGGGTTCCAGCGTGTCGGCGATGCGATTGAGTGCGACCAGGATCTGCAGCACGTAGCGGTTGGCTTCGCGCGATGTGGGCTGGTCCTGCTTCCAGGCGCGGGCCGACTGCAAGGCCGCGTCGCCTGAGCGCGATTGCAGGGCGATATCGGTGGCGCGCTGGTAAAGCTGGGCGTCGCCGGTTTTCCTGGCGGCATCGAGCATGAGGGCAAAGCCCGCGGCAGGCTCGCCTTCCTGCAGGTTCATTTCACCGACCAGCAGCTGGTAGAACAGCGCGCTGTCCAGAAGCGAGGACGGGGCGGCTTCCTGCACCGCCTTGGCTTCGCTGAGCGTCGCGGGAGCCGCCGACACGGGCTCCTCGGTCTGTGCCAGGGCCAGAGGGACAACAAACCACAAGCCGCTGAGGGCAAGGCCGGCTAGGCCAGTTTTTTTCTTCATCGAACCATGATAATTGATGCTCCCCGGCCGCGCTCCCGCTTTACCCTGCCGTCCTGAAAGCTTTGCGGCCGGATAGGCTCGGACCGTAGCCGCCCTTGCGCCGCGAAGCGCCGTCCCCAGCTGTCAAATCTATGCCTGAACTGCCGGAAGTCGAAGTCACCCGCCTGAGTTTCGCCGACCGCATCGCGGGCGCGCGCATTGAGCGCATCGAAATGGGAAAGCCCCTGCGCTGGCCGCTGGGCTGCCATCCGGGGAAATTGGTCGGGCGGCAGGTGCTGGCGGTGCGGCGGCGGGGCAAATACCTGCTGGTGGACCTGAGCGAGGGCCTGCTGATGATCCACCTGGGGATGTCCGGCAGCGTGAGTTTTGGGGCCGGCATGCCCGCGCCGGGCAAGCATGATCACTTTGAAATGGCCACCAGCCTGGGGACCCTGCGGCTCAACGATCCGCGCCGTTTTGGTGCGGTGGTCTATGCCGGCGGTGAAAACACCCCCACCGCGCAAAAGCTGCTTGGCCGTCTGGGCGTGGAGCCGCTCAGCGAGGCTTTCGACGCGTCCGATTTTCACCGGGCGCTGAAACTGCGGCAAACGCCCATCAAACAGGTGTTGCTGGGCGGAGAGGCTGTGGTGGGTGTCGGCAATATTTACGCCTCGGAGGCGCTGTTCCTGGCGGGCATACGCCCCACCACGCGAGCCAGCCGCATCAGCAGGCCGCGCGCGGCGCTGCTGCACGCGGCCATACGCCAGGTGCTGGCCCAGGCAGTTACAAAAGGCGGCAGCACCTTGCGGGATTTCTCGAATGCCTGGGGCGAATCCGGCTATTTTCAGCTTGAGGCCATGGTTTACGACCGGGCGGGACAGCCTTGCAGGGTCTGCGCCGCACCCATCAAAAGCATTCGCCAAGGCCAGCGTTCCACTTTTTACTGCGCGACCTGCCAAAAACCGTGAATCCGGGTCCGTAGTCGCGCCAATAGGCCTTTCGGGGCTGCGATGCTATATTGACCGACCACACTTAACGGAAGACCGATGTCTTTTAACGAACAATTTGACCAGCATGGCCAGTGGCGGCGCGAATTTGCGCTTCGCCTGAAGCTGCTTGCTGAGTGGATGAAAGACCATGACCTGCTCGACGCGGCCGTCGAGGAGCGCCTGCAGCGGCTGGAGTCGCAGGTGCGCTCCGACAAGGTCATGGTGGCTTTTGTGGCTGAATTCTCGCGTGGCAAGTCCGAACTGATCAACGCGATCTTTTTCGCCGGCTACGGCCGCCGCATCATGCCCGCAAGCGCCGGCCGCACCACGATGTGCCCGACCGAACTCGGTTACGACGCCGACGTGCCGCCGTGCCTGCGCCTGCTGCCTATAGAGACGCGGCTGCAGAAACAGGCGCTGATGGAGTGGCGTTCGGCGCCCGAGAAGTGGACACGGGTGGACCTGGACGTCAACGATCCCGCGCAGCTGGCGCAGGCCCTGGAAAAAGTCGCGGAAGTGCGGCACGTCACCAAGGACGAGGCGCGCGCACTCGGTTTCTGGCACGACAACAGCCCCGACGACAACCCGCTTGCCGGCCCCGACGGCCTGATCGAAGTGCCCAAGTGGCGCCATGCGCTGATCAATATCGCGCACCCGCTGCTCAAGCAGGGCCTGGTGATCCTCGACACGCCTGGCCTGAACGCCATCGGTGCGGAGCCCGAACTGACGGTCAGCCTTATTCCACAGGCGCATGCCGTGGTGTTCATCCTGGCCGCGGACACCGGCGTCACCAAGTCCGACCTGTCGATCTGGCGCGAGCACCTGATCACCGAAGGCGAGGGCAGCGATGCGCGCCTGGTGGTGCTCAACAAGATAGACACGCTCTGGGATGCGCTGAGCACCTCTGAGCAGGTCAAGGCGCAGATCGAGCGTCAACGTGCGACCTCGGCCGAAATCCTCGGCCTGCCTGAATCCCAGGTCATTCCCGTCTCGGCCCAGAAGGGCCTTGTGGCCAAGGTGACGCGCGACAAGTCGTTGCTCGAATCCAGCAACCTGCCGGCGCTTGAGCTGGCGCTGGGGCAGGGCGTGATGGGGCAGCGCCAGAAAATCCTGCGCACGGCGGTAGCGGCCGGCATTGGCGAGCTCAGGACAGAAGCCGGGCGTGCCATGCACATACGCCGGCGCGACCTGGCCGAGCAGATGATCGAGCTGCGCGGCCTGCGCGGAAAAAATGTCTCTGTGATCAAGCACATGCGCAGCCGCATCGAGCAGGAACAGGCCGAGTTCGACACCAGCGGCTCCAAGATTCACGCGGTGCGTTCGGTGCACCTCAAAATGCTGCGCGACTTGTTCACCCTGCTCAGCACGCCCACCCTCAAGGCGGAACTGGCCGAGCTGACCCAGGCGTTGAAGCAGCCGGGCATCAAGCTGGGCGTCAAAAAAGCCTATGGGCAGACCTTCTCGCGGCTGCGCGAAGGACTGCAAAAGGCCCAGGTCCTGAGCGGCGAAATCCAGTCGATGCTCACGGCTTCCTTCCGTCAGCTCAATTCCGAATTCAGCTTTTCGCTCCAGGCGCCCAAGGAGCCTGAACTGATCCGCTACGAGCACGACCTTGAGCAGATAGAGCGCAGCCACCTGCAATACCTCGGGCTCGGCAATGTGATCAAGCTGTCGCAGGCTGATTTTTCCGAGCGCCTGGTTCGCGCGCTGGCCACGCGCCTGCGCGTGGTCTACGAGACCGCGCTCGGCGAGGTTGAGCTCTGGAACAAATCCGCGGCTTCGCAGCTGGATGCCCAGCTGCGCGAGCGCCGCCGCAATTTCGGCCGCAGGCTGGAAGCCATTGAGCGCATCCAGCAGGCCGCATCGGGCCTGGATGAACGCATCGCCGAAATCGACGAGCAGGAAGGCGTGCTCAACGAGCTGGACAACAAGCTCACAGAGCTGACCGCACACCTGATGGGTGGTCCTTCGTCGCAGGACAAGGCACAGGCCGCGGCAGCCGCAACCAAGAGTGCGGCCCTGCCCGAGGCCGCCTGAGCCTTGCCCGCCAGGTCTTCCGGCCTTGCCGCGGCAGCGCCCTCCCAAGGCGCGAGGCCGGCGGTGAAGCAAGCCGCCTTGCAAACCCTGCCTCACGGTTTTTCCGATGAAATCGTTCGCTGGCAAAGCACGCACGGGCGCAACAGCCTGCCCTGGCAAAACACGCGCGATCCCTACCGCGTGTGGCTGTCGGAAATCATGCTGCAGCAGACCCAGGTCGCGACAGTCCTTGATTACTACGCGCGCTTTCTTGGGCGTTTTCCCACCGTCGCCGAGCTGGCCGCCGCTAGCGAAGACGAGGTGCTGGGCCTGTGGAGCGGGCTGGGCTACTACAGCCGCGCGCGCAACCTGCACCGTTGCGCGAAAGACGTTGTCGCCCTGCATGGCGGGCAGTTTCCAGGGACGGCGGAGCAGCTCCAGACCCTGCCCGGCATAGGCCGCTCCACGGCGGCCGCGATCGCCTCTTTTTGCTTTGGCGAGCGAGTCGCGATACTGGATGGCAACGTCAAGCGGGTGCTCACGCGGGTGCTGGCGTTTTCCGCCGACCTTGCTCAAAGCGCCAACGAAAAGGCGCTGTGGAACCTCGCAACGGAACTGCTGCCCCATCGGAACCTGGCGCAAACCATGCCGCGTTACACCCAGGGTCTGATGGACCTGGGCGCGTCGATTTGCGCCGGCCGGCAGCCGCAGTGCCTGCTGTGCCCGGTGCAGAAGCTGTGCCGCGGTTTTGCCGAGGGCGACCCGGGCAAATACCCCGTGAAGACCCGCAAGCTCAAACGCAGCGCCCAGGGCCTGAGCCTGCTGTGGGCGCAGCGGCCCGACGGCTCAGTCTGGCTCGAGAGGCGCCCAGGCCGAGGTGTCTGGGGTGGGCTGTATTGCCTGCCCGTGTTCGACAGCGATGACGAGTTGAAAGCGGTGCTCCCGGCTTCGCTGCAGTCGCGGCTCAACCCTTTGCCGCAGTTTGTCCATGTGCTCACGCACAAGGATTTGTATTTGTCGCCATGGGTCGCGGGCTTTGGCGCAAGCCAGGCCCTGCCCAAGGCCATGGTGTCGCAAGAGCGGCCGGGCGCCTGGTTTGGCCCGGATGCCTGGCCCGCCTTGGGCCTGCCCGCGCCGATACGCAAGCTGCTGGCTGTCCAGGCTTAGGGTTTGCCGGCGTCCAGCTCGCGGTGCCGCTTCAATGTGCGCCAGTGGGGGCTGAAGGTCGCTGCGAGTTGCTCGACCAGGTAGACCGAGCGGTGCTGGCCGCCGGTGCAGCCGATGGCGACCGTCACGTAGCTGCGGTGGTCGCGCACCAGCGCATTCAGCCAGTGGTTCAGGAACTGCTCGATGTGGCTGAACATCTCGCCGACCTCGGAATGCGCCTTGAGGTAATTTGCCACCGGCTCATCCAGGCCCGTCAGGTGGCGCAGGCCTGATTCATAGTGCGGGTTGGGCAGCATGCGCACGTCGAACACGTAGTCGGCGTCCAGCGGAACACCGCGCTTGAACGCGAAGGATTCGAACACCAATGTCAGCTGCGTGATGGGCGCGGAGATCAGCGACTTCACATAGCCCTGCAGCTGCGAAGACCGGATCATGCTGGTGTCCAGCACATGGGCTTGCTCGCGCATTTCGCCGAGCAGCTCGCGCTCCAGTTCAATCGCGTCCACCAGCGCGCGGTGCTGGTCGGAGGCGTCTATGCGCGACAGCGGGTGCAGCCGGCGTGTTTCCGAAAAACGGCGCACCAGGGTTTCGGTATTGGCGTCCAGGAACAGCGATTGCACCACCACGCCGGACTCGCGCAGCTGGCGAAGTTGCTGGGGCACGAGCGGCAGCGAAGTCGCGCTGCGCACGTCCATGGCGATGGCCACCTTTTGCGCGCCGTGCTGCTGCTCCAGCGCAACGAAGGGCGTGAGAAGTTCCGGGGGCAGGTTGTCGACGCAGTAATAGCCGGCATCTTCCAGCGCATGCAGGGCCACGGATTTCCCCGAGCCCGACATGCCGGTGATGAGGACCATTTCCAGCGTAGCCATCACTGCCCCAGCATTTCCTTGGCATGCGCCAGCGTGGTGCCGGAGAGTCGCTCGCCGCCCAGCATGCGGGCGATTTCAGCCACGCGCTGCTCGCCGTTGACATGGTCCACGGCACTGAGGGTGACGCCGTTCTCGGCGCGCTTGGCCACCACCAGGTGCTGGTCGGCACAGGCCGCCACCTGGGGCAAATGGGTGACGGCCATGACCTGGCGGTCCTTGCCCAGCTGTTTCATCAGGCGGCCCACGGTTTCGGCGACGGCGCCGCCCACACCCGAATCCACCTCGTCAAAAATGAGTGTCTCGGCCTGCCCGAGCTGGCTGGTGGTGACAGCAATGGCCAGCGCGATGCGCGACAGCTCACCGCCGGAGGCCACCTTGCCGACCGGGCGCGGCGTGCTGCCGCTGTGGCCCGCCACCAGGAATTCGGCCTGTTCCAGGCCATGCTGGGCGGGTTGCTCAAGTTTGGCCAGGGCCACGTCGAATTTGCCGCCCTGCATGCCCAGGCCCTGCATGGCTAGCGTGATGGCCTTGGCCAGCTTGGGCGCGGCCTTGCCGCGCGCCTTGGACACCTGGCCGGCTTCTTCGAGGAAGGCTTCCTTGGCCTGGTTCTCGTTTTTTTCAAGTTGGCCCAGGTCGGCCGCGGCATTGAGTTTTTGCAGCTCGGCCTGCCAGGACGCCAGCAGTTCGGGTAGCTCGGCCGGTGTGCGCTTGTAGCGGCGTGCCAGACTGACCCACTGCGACAGGCGCTCGTCGAGTTCGGCCAGCCGCTGCGGCTCCAGCTCGGCATGGCGGGCATAGCCGTTGAGGGAGTGGACGGTGTCTTCCATCTGCGCCAACGCGCCGTTCAAGACCTCGACCATGGCCTTGAACTCGGGTTCTATGTGCTCCTGGCCCTGCAGCGCGGCGATGGCGCGGCCCAGCAGCGCATTGGCGTTCTCGTCGGACTCCTGCAGCGCATCGACGGCAGTCTGCACCGCGTCGCGCAGGGCCTGGGCATTCGACAGGCGTCCGTGCTGGGCATTGAGCTCGTCCCATTCATCGGTGCCGGGCGCGAGCTTGTCCACCTCGCCGATCTGCCAGGCCAGGCGCTCGCGTTCGCGCTGCAGGCTGTCCTGGGCGTCGCGTGCTTCCATCAGTGTCTTTTGCGCCAGGCGCCACTGCTGCCAGCGGCGCGAGAGTTCGTCGGTGGAGACGTCGGCATAGGAGTCCAGCAGGCCGCGCACCGCATCGGGGCGCGTCAGGCTTTGCCAGGCATGCTGGCCGTGGATGTCGACCAGCTGGTCGGCAATCTCCTTGAGCTGGGTGGCGGTTGCCGCGCTGCCGTTGATCCAGGCGCGGCTTTTGCCCTGCACGTCTATCGTGCGGCGCAGCAGCAGGCTGTCGCCGCCGTCGAAGCCGGCTTGTTCCAGCCAGGGGGCCAGACCCTTGGGGCTGTCGAACTCGGCGCTGATTTCGCAGCGCGCCGC
This sequence comes from Polaromonas sp. P3_B1, assembly GCF_056402935.1. Classification (NCBI taxonomy): domain Bacteria; kingdom Pseudomonadati; phylum Pseudomonadota; class Betaproteobacteria; order Burkholderiales; family Comamonadaceae; genus Polaromonas; species Polaromonas sp. P3_B1. Next base: position 33,586 of record NZ_JBFUGK010000006.1, on the reverse strand, counting down.
GCCTTCACGCACCACACCGGCATCGGCGCGCGCGCCAAGGGCCAGTTGCAGCGCGTCGATCAGGATGGATTTGCCGGCGCCGGTTTCACCGGTGAGCACCGTGAATCCGCCGGACAGGTCGAGTTCGAGTTCGTGGACGATGACGAAATCGCGAAGCGAGATGCTTTTGAGGCTCATAACTTGAATCCGGGCCGTTCAGGCCACGCCTTCATTCCAGTGGAGTTTTTTGCGCAAGGTGTCAAAGTAGCTCCAGCCCTTGGGGTGCAGAAAGCGCATCTGGTGTTCCGAGCGCCTGACGGTGATGCGGTCGCCGTGCAGCAGGCTGGCCAACGACTGCATGTCGAAGTTGGCGCTGGCGTCCCGGCCGGCGACGATTTCAATCGTGATCTCGCCCGAATCGGACAGCACGATAGGCCGGTTCGACAGGGTGTGCGGCGCGATGGGCGCCAGCACCCAGCCGGCAATCGACGGGTGCAGCAGCGGGCCGCCGGCGGACAGCGCGTAGGCCGTGGAGCCGGTGGGCGAGGCGATGATCAGGCCGTCGGCACGCTGGTTGGCCACGAAGCGGCCGTCGACTTCGACGCGAAGCTCGACCATGCCGGCGGTCGCGCCGCGGTTGACCACCACGTCGTTCATGGCGGTGGCGCTGAAGACGCAGCGGCCGTCGCGCACGACCTTGGCCTGCATCATCCAGCGGCGGTCTTCCTCGTACTCGCCGCGCAGCATGGGAATCAGGGTGTTCTGGTAGTCCTCGAAGGCGATGTCGGTGATGAAGCCGAGCCGGCCCTGGTTGATGCCCACCAGCGGAATGCCGAACTGCGCCAGCAGCCGGCCTATGCCCAGCATGGTGCCGTCGCCGCCGACCACCAGGGCCAGGTCGCACTGGGCACCTATACCGGCCGCGTCCAGCGTCGGGAATTGTGTCAGGCCCGTGTTGCTGGCGGTGTCCTGCTCGATCGCGACCTCGCAGCCCTGGGTGCCCAGGAAGTGCGCGATGTCCTCCAGCGCCGACCGGGAACCTTGTGCGTGGTACTTGCCGATCAGGGCGACATGGCGGAATTGCGACTTCATCGGCAAATTACATCACAACATCCGCCCCAAGCTTCGTAGAATGTCTGCATGCTTGATGATCGTGCGCGGTTGCTTCTCAAGGCGCTGGTGGAGCGCTACATTGCCGACGGGCAACCGGTGGGCTCCCGCACGCTGTCCAAGGCCTCGGGCCTGGAACTGTCCCCCGCCACGATACGCAATGTGATGAGCGATCTCGAGGAGCTCGGCCTGATCGTCAGTCCGCACACCTCGGCCGGCCGCATCCCCACGGCGCGCGGTTACCGCCTCTTCGTCGATACCATGCTGACCGCGCAGCGCGACCCGTTCTCCGCCGCCGGCCAGATAGGCGCCCCGCGGCTGGCGCCCGACCAGCCGCAAAAGGTGCTCAGCAACGCGGCGCATATGCTGTCCAGCCTGTCGCAGTTCGTCGGTGTGGTCATGGCGCCGCGCCGCACTTCGGTGTTCCGCCATATTGAGTTTTTGCGCCTTTCTGAAAAACGCTTCCTCGTGATCATCGTCTCGCCCGACGGCGACGTGCAAAACCGGGTCATCTTCACCGAGGCCGACTACACCCAGTCGCAGCTGGTGGAGGCCGCCAATTTTCTCAATTCACACTACGCCGGCATGGCCATCGAGGAAGTGCGCGAGCGCCTGAAGAACGAGGTCGAGGCGCTGCGCGGTGAGATCGCCACGCTGATGCAGGCCGCGGTCAAGGTCAGCTCCGAAGCCATCGAGTCGCGCGATGAGGTCGTGATTTCAGGCGAGCGCAACCTGCTGGCCGTCAGCGATTTCTCGGGCGATATGGGCAACCTGCGCAAGCTGTTCGACCTCTTCGAGCAAAAAGCGCAGCTGATGCGCCTGCTCGACGTGTCCAGCCGCGCCGAGGGTGTTCGCATCTATATAGGCGGCGAAAGCCAGGTCATTCCCTACCAGGAGTTGTCGGTGGTGACCGCGCCCTACGAGGTCGACGGCCAGGTCGTGGGCACGCTGGGCGTCATTGGCCCCATGCGCATGCCCTACGAAAAAATGATCCAGATCGTCGATATCACCTCCAAACTGGTCAGCACTGCCCTCAGCCACAGCAAGTAGGGCTAAGAACCTGTCCGTGAACAGGTTCTCAACGCCCTTACAATCTCCCTCTTGTGTGGGGCGTTAGCTCAGTTGGTTAGAGCAGAGGACTCATAATCCTTTGGTCGAGTGTTCAAGTCACTCACGCCCTACCATTTCTTCAGCGTTGACAATGATTTAGGTGATTCCGGGTTCTGCAGAATCCTGCCGGATACCGCCGAAACCTTCATTGCCGGCGGACGGCTCGCCCGGATGCCTTCTCCTTGAGTTACCCCGAAGCCCGGCCCCAGGGCAGATTTCGGCGGAACTCGACATCCTACTTTTCAGACAACGCACTGCGTAGTTGCAACTGCGCGATAGGCAGCCGCAATTCCTCAGCGCGCTGCACCACCGGCGCCAGGCGCCGCTGCTTTTTCTCGGCGTGGTTTTTGGCGATGTCGGCCAGGCGGTGTTCCAGAAATGGGTTCAGCAGCCGGTCGCGCAGCTCTTCCAGGTAGGGGCGGGCTGCGGCGCCGCGCCCCTCGGCATCCAGCACCGGCAGAACCTCTTGTGCCCACACGGCTTCCAGCGGGTTGCGCAGCGCCGATGTGCGCATGGCCTGCAGCACCGTCATGTCGGGCGGGCCGCCCAGCAGTTGCCAGCGCTCGGCCAGAAAAGTGTGGCCCAGGTTCAGCAGCCAGAGCTTGCGTTGTTCAAAGGTGGCAAGGTCGTCGGTCTGCACGATGGCCGGGTGGCTGCAGGGCAGCACCATGCGGTCTTGCTGTTCCAGCGCCCACAGCGCATACGGCTCGGCCACCGCACCGGCGGGCTCCAGCGGAGACGAAACGATGCGGTCCACCAGGGAATTCACCCATACGCAATGCGTTTGCAGGTAATGGATGAAGGCGGGCGGCGCACCCCAGTCCAGCGCCAGATCACGCACGATGGCGCGCAGCGTCTCGCCGTTGCGACTCACCAGCTCGCAGGGGTAGAGCGTCAGCGGCGCCTCGGGCCGGCGCTCCCAGCGGTGGTGCAGCAGCACCAGCAGCTTGGCGGGGTAGCTGCGGGGTGTGGCATGGGGTGTTTGCAGCAGCGCGGCCTGGTCGGCGGCATCCAGCACATAGCCGGCGTCCGCCGTGTTGGACACGATGACCTGCACGCTGTCGGCCATGGCGGCGCGCAGCAACGCCCAGTCGCGGTCGGCATGCCATACCGTCTGGATGGAATCCACTTGCACGGTGGTCTGCACGGGCTGGCCTTGTTGCATGCCACGCACTTCCACCCGGTAGCCCTGCGCCAGTACGGCGGCGCGCGCGCTGCTCTGCGGGCTACCCGTGCTTTGCACCACGGTGACGCGGCCCAGCGCCTGGCCTCGCCGTAGCGCGTCGGACACAAACAGGTCCACATGCGCCTGCAAAAACCGGCCCGTGCCGAACTGCAAAATGCAATGACTCACATGCGCTCCCGCTTCAGCACTCGATGAGCGCCTTGACCACGCCCTGCGTGGGGTCCAGCAAGGTCTCGAAGCTGGTGGGCACCTCGGCCAGCGGCATGCGGTGGGTGTTGAGTGCAGCCGTGGGAATCTTTCCGGCGCGCATGGCGGCCAGCACGGTCTCGAAGTCTTCCACCGTGGCGTTGCGGCTGCCCAGCAGTGTGGCCTCGCGCTTGTGGAACTCCGGGTCCGAGAAGGTGATGTTGTCCCGCACCACCGACACCATGACGTACTTGCCCCCGTGCGCGATGAACTGGAAGCCGCGCTCCATGGCACGCGCATTGCCGGTGGCGTCAAACACCACGTCATAGAACTCACCCTGCGTCAGTGCGCCCAGTTCCTCGTGGTCGTTGGGGCCGATGAGCACGCCCGCGTGTGCGCCCAGGTGCCGCCTGCAAAATGCCACGCGTTCGGCGCGTGTGTCCAGTGCCGTCACCTGCGCGCCGCGCAGGCCCGCAAACAACAGGGCCGCCATGCCGATGGGCCCGGTGCCCACGACCAGTACGCGCTGGCCGGGCTTTATCTCGGCACGGCGCACCGCGTGGGCGCCTATGGACAGGAATTCCACCATGGCGGCCTGGTCCAGGCTCACGCCTTCGGCCTTGTGCACAAAGGCCGCCGGCACACACAGGTATTCGGTAAAGGCGCCGTCACGGTGCACGCCCAGCACCTGGATGTTGACGCAGCAATTGGTCTTGCCCTGGCGGCAGGCAATGCAGTTGCCGCAGGACAGGTAGGGCATGACAAACACCGGGTCACCGGCGGTGAGCTTGCTGCCTTCGGGCGCTTCTTCCACGGTACCGGAAATTTCATGGCCCATGACCCGCGGGTAGGCCAGGTAGGGCTGGTTGCCGGTGAAGATGTGCAGGTCGGTGCCGCACACGCCCACGCGCCGCACGCGCACCAGCACCTCGCTGGCCTGGCGCGTGGGGCGCGGGTTTTCCTGGGCTCGCAGTACGCCGGGGGTTTCGCAAATAACTGTCAACATGGTGTTCCTTGGGGAGTGGGGTTAATCGGTGTGGAATACGGACTCCATGGCTGCCCAGTGCTCTCCCGGGCTGCGGGATTCCAGCGGGCGCTGGCAGGGGCCGCACAGCGACCACCAGCGCTGGGTTTGCGAATCGGCGGCGATGGCGGCCATGTCCGCGTCGAAGTTCCGGCCGTGGTATTCCCAGTAGCCAAACAGCAGGTTTTCGGGTTCGCGCAGGAAGATGCTGTAGTTGCGCACCTGTGACTGGTGGATGCGTTGCAGCACGGCGGGCCAAACGGCCGCGTGCAGGCGTTTGTACTCGGCGATGTGTTGAGGGTCTATGCCGATGACCCAGCCCATTCGTTGCATGGCAGTCTTCCGATGTTCTAGTCGAGGTGGTAAATGCGCCGCGCGTTACCGCCAAAAATGGCGGCAATGTGCGTGTCATCCGTGTCTGGCCGGCCCCTGCACAGCGCGTGCGCCATGGCCAGCCAGTCGGAATATCCGGCGGCCAGGTTCAGCACCGGCCAGTCGCTGCCCCAGATCAGGCGCTCTGCGCCAAACGTGGCAAACAGGTGCGCGACGTAGGGCTCCAGTGCAGAGGCCCGGGCGTGTACGCCGGCTTCGGTCAGCAGGCCCGAGAGCTTGCAGTGAATCTGGGGCAGGGCGGCCAGGGCGGCCATGTCCCGGCGCCACGGGTCCAGCCGGCCCAGCGCGATTTCGGGTTTGGCCGCGTGGTCGATGACGATGGGAAGATCCGGGTGCCGCTGCGCAAAGGCCAGGAGGGCGCCCAGGTGCTGCGGCAGCACCAGCGCGTCAAACACCAGGCCGTGCGCCTGCATGGCGGCGATGGCGGGAGTGAGCGCGGCCTGGGCAATCCAGTACGAGTCAGGCAGGTCCTGCAGCATGGGGCGCAGGCCCTTGAGCTTGCGGCGGCGGGCCAGCGCCGTGATCTGCGCGGGTGCGTCCGTCGCCAGCAGATCCACCCAGCCCACGACGCCCTTCACCATCGGGTGCTGGTCGGCCAGTTGCAGAAGCTGCAGGGTGTCGGCCACCGTGGGCAGCGATTGCACCAGCACCGTGCCGGCGACACCGGTTTGCGCCAGCAGTGGCTCCAGGTCGGCGGGGTCAAAGTCGCGGTGGATGGGCGCCAGTGCGGGCGGTGGCCAGTGGCCTACGCGGTCGGCCAGGCGCCAGAAGTGCTGGTGGGCGTCGATCAGCATGGCGGCCTCAGGCGGGTACCGGCGCGTCCGGGTGCAGCAGCCCGCGTGTGCGCAGGGTTTGCCACAGGGCGGCGGGAATGGGCTGCTCCAGCCAGGCCGCGTTCTGCCACAGTTGGGCCGCGGTGTGCGTGCCGGTGACACAGGACACCACGGCCGGGTGCGCCAGCGGAAACTGCATGGCCGCAGCGGGAAGGGGAACGTTGAACTCGGCGCACACGGTGCTCAGCGCGTGCACACGCGCCACCACTTCGGCAGGAGCTTCGGCGTAATTGAATTTGGTGTCGCCGACCAGGATGCCGGAATTGAACGGGCCCGCCGCCACGATGGCATTGCCGCGGCGCAGGCATTTGTCCATGAGGGTGAGGCTGTCCTGCTCCAGCAGGGTGTAGCGCCCGGCCAGCATGGTGCAGTCCAGGTCGAACTCGCGCATGCTGTCCTGCACCACCTGCCATTCGTTCACCCCCAGGCCCACAGCCCGGGTGGCGCCGCTGCGGCGCAGCTCGTCCAGCGCGCGGAAGCCGCCGCCCGTGGTCAGTTGCTGCCAGTAATGGGTGTGCCGTTCACCGTGGGTGTCCGTGCCGATGTCGTGCACATAGAGGATGTCGATGTGCGCCAGGCCCAGCCGCTGCTGGCTGTCCTCAAAGGAGCGCATCACGCCGCTGTAGCTGTAGTCGTACACGGGACGAAACGGATAGGGGTTGGCCCAGCCGCCGTCGCCCGGCGCCACGCCGGCATCGGGGCGCAGCAGCCGGCCCACCTTGGTGCTCACCACAAATTCATGGCGCGCGCGTTCGGCCAGCTGGGCGCCCAGCCGGTGTTCCGAGCGGGTGTAGCCGTAGTAGGGCGCGGTGTCGAAGTAGCGCACACCCGCCGTCCAGGCGCTGGCGAAAACGCCTTCCACTTCGCGGGCGCTGGTGGCGCGGTACAGACCCCCCATTTGCGAGCAGCCCAGGCCCAGGGCCGTGAGCTCCAGGTCAACGCGGGGGAGTTTTTTGAGATCCGTGGTGTGCATAGGGCCGTCCCCCGGGCGTGTGGCGCCGCAGGGGGTGCTTCAGGAAAAAAGGGATTCAGTAGAGAACGTTCTTGGCGGCGGGGCTGTCGATGTTTTTCTTGTTCACCATCAACACGCCGGTGTCGCGGAAGCGGGGAACCTTCTTGCCCTCCACCAGCTCCACCACGGTCTTCACGCCCAGGTTGCCCATCTCGTAGGCGCTTTGCACGGCAATCGCCTCGATGGTGCCGTCCTTCACAAACCCTTGCAGGTCGGAGTTGCCGTCAAAACCGATGGCCACGACCTTGCCGGCCTTGCCGGTTTGGGCCAGCGCGCGGCCCATGCCGATAGCGGTGGGCTCGTTGGCGCCGAAGATGCCCTTCAGGTCGGGGTTGGCAGCCAGCACGTCCGTGGTCTGGTTCAATGCGGTGCCCATTTGCGAGTTGGAATAGAAGGGGCCGACGATCTGCAGCTTCGAGTGCGCCTTCACATAGTCGATGAAGCCGCCCACGCGCCCGATTTCAGAGCCCGAACCGGCGGTGTAGGACATCACGGCGATCTTGCCGGTGGTGCCGATTTTGTCGATCAGGGTCTTGGCCGACATTTCGCCCGCGACCTTGTTGTCGGTGGCCAGGAAGGACTGGTAGTAGGCTTTGCCGGCGTCGGAGGCGGCGGAGTCGATCAGCACCACGGGAATCTTGGCTTCCCAGGCCTTCTTCATCGCGGGGATCAGCGCGTCGGGGTCGGACGGGGCCAGCACAATGCCTGCCACCTTGCGGTTCACGGCGTTTTCCACCAGCGCCACCTGGCCGGCCAGGTCGGTGTCGGAGGCGGCGCCCTGGAAGGTTGCGGTGTAGCCCTTGGACTTGCCGGCGGCGTCGTTCGAGCCTTTCTTCACGTTTTGCCAGAAGTCGGAGTTGGTCGTCTTCACGATCACGGCGATTTCCTTGTCAGCCGCCATGGCCAGGGACGATGCGGCCACCAGGGCCGATGCAATCAGGGTGCTCAGCAGTTGTTTCATGTCATTCCTCTTTATCGATGGGTTGTTGTGAATGTCCCGGTAAGCCCTGCCGGTAGGGATCACTTGCGATGACGCATCTGGTCTATCCATACCGTGAGCAGGATGACCAGGCCAATCAGGATCTGTTGGGTGAAGGCGGAGACGCCGCTCATGTTCAAACCGTTTCGCAGGATGCCGATCACAAAGGCGCCGATCACGGTGCCGGAGATCGTGCCCACGCCGCCGGTAAGCGAGGTGCCGCCGATGACGGCGGCCGCAATGGCGTCGAGTTCGTACATCAGGCCTTCGCTGGGCTGCGCGGTGACCAGGCGCGACATCAGCACGCAACCCGTCAGGCCGGCCAGCAGGCCGGAGAACACATAGGCAAACAAGGTGACGCGTTGCACGTTCACGCCCGAAAGGCGTGCCGCTTCCAGGTTGGAGCCCACGGCATACAAGTGCCGGCCCAGCGTGGCACGGTTCAGCAGGATGGACACGGCCACCGCCAGCACGATCATCAGCAGCACGGGGTAGGGAATGCCTATGAACACCACATCCGGGAAGCCGTCCGCCCCCATGTTCACCACGCGCCACAGCGAGCCGTTGCCCAGCTCGGCAAAGCTGTCGCCCAGGCCGCCGATGGCCTTGGCATCCGTAATCTGCAGTGCCACGCCGCGCGCGACCAGCATCATGCCCAGCGTGGCAATAAAGGGTGGCAGCTTCAGCACCGTCACGCACAGCCCGTTGATGAGGCCGCACAGGGCGCCCACCAGGAGGCCCGCCAGCATGGCCAGCGGCACGGGTGCCCCGGCCTTGGTCGCCATGGCTGCAACCACGCCCGCCAGCGCCAGGATGGCGCCCACCGACAGGTCGATGCCGCCCGTGATGATCACGCAGGTGGCGGCAATGCCCAGGTAGGCGATGGAAGTGACCTGCAGCGCCACGGTCATGCCGTTGCCCACGGTGAAGAAGGCGTTGCTGGTGAACGAAAAAATCGCGATCAGGCCCAGCAGGCTGGCCAGCGCGGCAAATTTCTGGAGCAGGTCTTGTTGTCGTTCGGTCATAGGTCGGTTCGAGGGGAAACTCAGGGATGGTTGGGGATGCTGCGGCCCGAGGCGTAGTGCATGACTTCCTCCTGGCTGGTCTCGCGGGTGGCCAGCACAGTGACAAGGCGCCCTTCGTGGAACACCGCCACGCGGTCGGTCATGCCCATGATCTCGGGCAGCTCCGAGCTGATCATCAAGACGCCGATGCCCTGGCCTGCGAGCTGGTCCAGCAGCTGGTAAATCGCGTACTTGGCGCCCACATCAATGCCGCGTGTGGGCTCGTCAAAAAACAGGATGCGCGATTCGCGGAACAGCCATTTGCTGATGACCAGCTTTTGCTGGTTGCCGCCCGAGAGCAGGCGCACGATCTGGCTGCTGCTCGGGGTGCGGATGTCCAGGGCCTTGATATAGCGGGCGGCGGCCGCCTGCTCCTGGTCGAAGCGGATCATGCCGGCGCGGTTGGACACTGCGTCCATACTGGCCAGCGTGATGTTCTGCGCCACGGTCATCTTCAGCGCCAGGCCATCGTGCTTGCGGTCTTCCGACAGGTAGGCCAGGCCGTGGCGCACCGCATCGCGCGGCGAGCGGATGGCAACCCGCTGTTCGCCCAGCAACACCTCGCCGGCGTCCAGCGGCTCGGCGCCGAAGATGGCGCGCGCCACTTCGGTGCGGCCCGCGCCCATGAGGCCGGCAAAACCCAGAATCTCGCCACGCCGCAGCTCGAAGCTCACGTCGTGGAACACGCCGCGGCGAGTCAGCCCCTGCGCGCGCAGCAGCACCTCGGGTGTTGGCACGGAGTTGCGCTTGGGGAACACGTCGTCCAGCGAGCGCCCCACCATCTTGGCCACGATCTGCTCCACGCTGGTGTCGACAAAGCGGTCGGTGCCCACATAGCGTCCGTCGCGCAGCACGGTGACGCGGTCCACGATCTGGGCCAGTTCATCGAGCCGGTGCGAGATGTAGACAATGCCCACGCCCGCGCGCTTGAGTTCGTGGATGATGGCGAAGAGTTTTTCGGTTTCCGATTCGGTCAGCGACGAGGTGGGCTCATCCATGATGAGCACCTGCGCGTTGAGCGACAGGGCCTTGGCAATCTCCACCATCTGCTGCTGCGCCACCGACAAGGTCTTGACCAGCACGTCCGGCGCGATGTCCAGGCCCAGCCGGTTCAGGCACTGCTGCGCATTGCGGCGCAGCGCAGCGCGGTCGATCAGCCAGCCTTTGCGCGGCTCGCGTGCCAGGAAGATGTTTTCGGCCACCGACAGGTGGGGCACCAGGTTCAGCTCCTGGTGGATGATGGCGATGCCCACGGCCTCGGAGTCGGCGGTGGAGCGGAAGGTGCATGGCTCGCCGCGGTAGTGCAGGGCGCCCGCGTCGGGCAGGTATTGCCCGCTGACGACCTTCATCAGGGTGGATTTGCCGGCGCCGTTTTCGCCGCACACCGCATGCACCTCCCCGCGGCGCACGTCAAAGCTCACGCCGTCCAGCGCCAGCACTCCGGGGAAGCGTTTGGTAATGCCGTCCAGCCGCAGCAGCACGTCTGCCGAGGCACTGGGTGCTTCGGAATGCAGGGGATGGGACACGGATGGCAGCAATGCGGGCTCCTCTGGGGTTGTCAAGGACCGCGAGAGGAGACATTTGCCGATTGCAAATTGGTAAGGCCACCTGACGCGATTGGTCGTATTTGGCCTTACCAAATTAGGGCTGCGCACCGGTGTTTACCCGCAATTCGGGTCGAAACGAGCTGAAAAGGTGCGAAAAAAAGCCCGTGCGAGTGCACAGGCCTGACCAATTGGTGGCGAGAGAGGGCGGCCTTAGCTCAAGACCATTCGCGCTGGTTGTTTTCCACCCAGCGCTGTTCGGAGGCCAGCAGGTGCATGCGCAGCGCGGTTTGTGCGGCCAGCACRTCGCGGTTTTCCATGGCGCGCAAAATCGCCTCGTGCTCCTGTAGCGCGATGGCCCAGGTCTGGCCCGATTCGGAGTGCGCACTTACCCGTGTGGCAATCGGACTGTGTCGCTCGTCAAACAGCTCGCCCACCATGCGCTCCAGCACGGAGTTGCCGGTCATGGCGGCAATGGTCATGTGAAACTGGCGGTCAAACACCAAAGGGGAACGGTCTTGCGCCACCGCCGCCAGCATGTTGTCCAGGATCTGGCGCAGTGCGGCCAAGGCCTGGGGAGTGGCCTTCGCGCAGGCCAGTTGCACCACCGTGCCCTCGATGGCGGCGCGCGCCTGCATCAGTTCGATGGGGCTTTCGCCCATCGCGGCCAGGGCCTGGGGCTTGCGTTGGGCTGCATTGCACACGTACACGCCGGCGCCCATGCGGACTTCCACGCTGCCTTCAATTTCCAGGGCAATCAGGGCCTCGCGCACAGAGGGGCGGGATACACCCAGCTGCTGGGCCAGGTCCCGCTCAGGCGGCAGGCGCATGCCGGCGGTGTAGTTGCCATTATCAATGAAGGTGCGTATCTGGTCCGCGATCTGTTGGTACAACCGACGGTTGTCGACCTGTTTGAGTTGCTCCAGCATGGGTCCTCCGCTGGCTGCAGTTTACGCGACCGTGGCATCAGGCATCGCCATGCGGGCCAAAAGGTCAGGCCAATCTGGGTTTTGATATTTTGGCCTTACCCACCTGGGGTCTAAGCTTTCATTGCCCTCTGTCTTGCTGCCGATGCGGTTCGGTGAGCTTGGCAATGTGGGAGCGGCCCGCGGCCGTTGGTGCCCGGCCGGCGTATGGCGTGGAGCGCGACGCCGTGCTGGTGCGGGCCTTGCGACCGACCGAAAGCCGGCGCTGCAACCATTGCGCATGTGCACTGCCACTATGGGGTCCTTTGATCGAGTGCTCGAGCCGCTCGCGATAGGCCATTTAAATAGGTTATAATTTGAGGCTTAGCGGCTGTAGCTCAGTTGGATAGAGTACTTGGCTACGAACCAAGGGGTCGTGGGTTCAATTCCTGCCAGCCGCACCACTTTCATTAGTGATTTGAATAGCTTAGAGGCTTATCCCTCTAGGCTATTTTTCTTTGCGCGATGCCTTTTAGTGGTTTTCCTGGGGCCAAGCGGCTCCCGATGGGCTGTACGCCACACAGGTGCTCCGTTATTCTGGATGCCTATTCCGGAGGAGAGACATGGAAGCACTGAAGGTCGAGGACCACGGCGATTGGTTGAGTTTTGGGATATCGCATGCGGGCAAGGCGATTCCCGTGAAGATTTCACGCGAGGTCATGGAGGAGTTTTTCGGCGCTGCGCCCGGAGATCCCCTGAAAAAAGCCTACGAGCTTGACGCCGAGATGATCCATGCGCGTGCCGCCGACCTGGTCGTGGCGGGCACGAACTACACGCCTGACAATCCCCTGGTCCTGAGGATGGAAGATTTCTAGGGCATTCGCGGCTGGCGGCCATGAATGCTAAGGTGGCCGGAGCATGAACAAAGCCTTTACCAAAGAAACCGACGAGTCCGAGGACGATGAGCCCGCGCTCGCGCCCCTGCCCGGCGGGGGCAAAAACTACATCACGCCGCAGGGTTACGAGCGCCTGCGCGGCGAACTGCTGGATCTGATCGACAACGAGCGCCCCAAGATGGTCGAGATCGTCCACTGGGCCGCCAGCAACGGCGACCGTTCGGAAAACGGCGACTACCACTACGGCAAAAAACGCCTGCGTGAAATTGACAGGCGCATACGCTTCCTGACAAAAAGGCTGGAAATCGCTGAAGTCAGCAATCCCTCCATCCACTACGGCAGCGACCAGGCCTTTTTCGGCGCCACCGTGACCTATGCCGATGGCGAAGGCACCGAGCGCGTGGTGACCATACTGGGAATCGACGAGGCCAACAGTGCCCTGGGACAGATCAGCTGGATATCGCCCGTGGCCAGGGCGCTGCTCAAGTCTCGCGTGGGAGATGAGGTAAACCTGATGACGCCACAGGGCCTGCAGTCGCTGGAAGTACTCAAGGTGGACTATCCGGCGCCCGACGAACGCGCTTCGGGCTGAGCCAACGGACTATCCGGTCGATTTGGCCCGCTGTACCCTCAGAACAGAGGGGGTGCGCTTGACGCTTCGCAGGGCCGAAGCCAGGTGCACCCGGTCACGCACCGCCACGCCAAAGCGCAGGTCGGTCGCGTCGTGCGAGGGCTCCTGTTCCATGTCGACGTGGGTGATGTCGGCCTCGGCGCTCGCCAGCGCGGCCGCCACCCTGGCCAGCACACCCTTGCCGTTGGACACCGTCACCAGCAGATTTGTGTCAAAGGTGCGCACCGGTTCGTCCGACCAGTCGACCGCGATGAAGCGCTCACTGTCCCGATGCTGCAGGCGCTTGGCGACCGCGCAGTCGTCGGTGTGTATGACCAGCCCCTCGCCGCGGCCCAGATAGCCCACGATGCCGTCGCCCGGTATGGGCCGGCAGCAGGGTGCGAACTGAACCGAAGCGCCTTCGCTGCCGTCGATCACCAGGCCGCCTTGCGACACCGACTCATGGGCGGTGTAGCGCTCGCGGCTCATCAGCAAGGCATTGGGTTTTTCGCCGGTCTCGGCAAGCAGGGTGACGATGCGCTTGGCGACCATGCTGGCGATGCGCTTGCCCAGGCCGATGTCGGTCAGCAGGTCGGCGCGCGTGCGGTTGCCGGTAAAGCGCAGGATTTTTTCCCAGGTGGCGTGGTGGGCCTCGTCGTCTTCGGGCAGGCGATCCCGCTCTATGCCCTCGGCCCGCAGCGCCTGCGCAAGCATTTTTTCGCCCAGCTCCTGYGATTCCGACAGCGCCATGGTCTTGAGGTGGTGGCGAATCTTGGAACGCGCCTTGCCCGTGCGCACAAACCCCAGCCAGCCCGGGTTCGGGCTGGAAACCGAAGCCGTGATGATCTCGATCACGTCGCCGTTGTGCAGTTCTGAGCGCAGCGGCACCTGCTCGCCGTTGACCTTGGCGGCGACGGCGCGGTGGCCCACGTCGCTGTGGATGGCATAGGCGAAGTCCACGATGGTCGCGCCGCGCGGCATGGCCATGATCTGGCTTTTCGGCGTGAACACATACACCGCTTCGGGAAACAGGTCGATCTTGACGTGGTCCCAGAACTCGGCCGCATCGCGCGTTTCCTGCTGGATGTCGAGCAGCGACTGCAGCCACTGCGTGCCCAGGCGCTGCGAGGCGTCGCTGTCCGGGTCGGTGGCCTTGTAGAGCCAGTGGGCCGCCACGCCGGACTCGGCCACCACATGCATGGCCTCGGTGCGCATCTGGAACTCGATGTTGGTGCCGAAGGGGCCGACCAGCGTGGTGTGCAGCGACTGGTAGCCGTTGATCTTGGGAATCGCGATGTAGTCCTTGAACTTGCCCGGCAGCGGTTTGTAGAGCTGGTGCAGCACGCCCATGGCGGTGTAGCAGGCGGTCAGGTCCTTGACGATCACCCGGAAACCGTAGAGGTCGGTGACCTGGGCAAAGGAAAGGTGCTTTTCGTCCATCTTGCGGTAGATGGAATACAGCGTCTTTTCGCGCCCCGAGATGACCACGGGTACCTGCGCATTGGCAAAGGCCGATTCGACCTCGCCCTGGACCCGCTTGATCACGTCGCGCCGGCGGCCACGCGCCTTTTGCAGCGCCTTGGTCAGGGTGGCGTAGCGCCAGGGGTGCAGGTGCTGGAAGGAGAGGTCCTGCAGTTCGCGGTAGGTGGTGTTCAGGCCCAGGCGGTGGGCGATGGGCGCGTAGATGTCCAGGGTTTCGCGCGAGATGCGCGTCCACTTGGCGCGTGGGACGTCGCCCAGGGTGCGCATGTTGTGGGTGCGGTCGGCGAGCTTGATCAGGATGACGCGCACGTCGCGCGCCATGGCCAGCAGCATCTTGCGGAAGGACTCGGCCTGGTTTTCCTCGCGGGTGTTGAACTCCAGCTTTTCGAGCTTGGTCAGCCCGTCCACCAGTTCAGCCACCGGGGCGCCAAAGCGGTCTATCAGTTCGGGCTTGGTGACGCCGCAGTCCTCGATCGCGTCGTGCAGCAGGGCGGCCATGAGCGCCTGCGCATCCAGCTTCCATTCGGCGCACTGCTGCGCCACGGCAATCGGGTGGGTGATGTAGGGCTCGCCGCTGTTGCGCAACTGGCCCAGGTGGGCCTCGTCGGCGAAACGGTAGGCGCGGCGGACATTGTCGATGTCGGCGGCGCTCATGTAGTCCAGCCTGGCCGTGAGCGCGGCAAAACTCGCGGCCGCGGCATTGGCGGCGGCCGGGGTCGATTTGCTGGCAACAACAGGCGAAAGCATGGCGCTCATGCCTTAAATGTATCGCGGCATGAATAAAACGTGGAAAAAATGGACTTTGGAACCCGTTTGGATCGTAAACAGGTTCCCGGCGATCCGAAAACGAAAAAAGCACCGGTATTCGGTGCTTTTTGCGAAGTTGGGCAGTGTGTCAGGTGGGGACTTTTTTCAGCATTTCCAGGCCGATTTTGCCTTCCGCGATTTCGCGCAGGGCGGTCACGCCGGGCTTGTTCTTGCTTTCGATCTTGGCGGCATGGCCTTGGCTGAGCATGCGCGCGCGGTAGGTGGCGGCCAGCACCAACTGGAAGCGGTTGGGGATTTTCTCGAGGCAATCTTCGACGGTAATGCGGGCCATGGTGATCTCCGGTGTGATCGATAACTAAAAAGCGCAGGAATCAGGGAATTTGAAGGGCCTGGAAGGTCTCGGCACGGGCACGTCGCTGGGCCGAAAACTTGAGCCGCTGGGCATGCACAATGGTTTTCAGGTCGAAAACCGCCCGCTCAAACAACTCGTTGATTATAACGAAGTCGAATTCCCGGGCCTGGGCCATCTCCAGGGCCGCATTTTTGAGCCGCAACTCGATGACCTCGGGGCTGTCCTCGCCGCGCCGCTGCAGACGGGAGCGCAGCTCTTCCCAACTGGGCGGCAGGATGAAGATCAGCACCGCGTTGGCAAAAATCCGCTTGATATTGATGGCGCCCTGGAAGTCGATCTCCAGGATCACGTCGGCGCCATGGGCTACCCGCTCTTCAATGGTCTGGCGCGAGGTGCCGTAGCGGTGGCCGTGCACATGGGCCCATTCCAGGAAGGCGTCGCGCGCCACCATGCCGTCGAACTCCTCGGTGGACAGGAAGAAGTACTCCCTGCCGTGCTTTTCCTGCCCACGCGGGGGGCGGGTGGTGTGTGACACCGAGGGCTGGATGCGTGAATCCAGCTCCATCAAGGCCTTTACCAGGCTGGATTTGCCCGCCCCGCTGGGGGCGGCCACGACAAAGAGGTTTCCGGGATAGTCCATGCGTTCAGGGCGGTGAGTGCTTATATATATGAGGGCGGCCAGGCGGCTATTCGATGTTCTGGACCTGCTCGCGGATCTGCTCGATCAGGACCTTCATGTCCACCGAGATACGGGTCAGTTCCAGGGACGCTGATTTGGACCCCAGTGTATTGGCTTCGCGGTGCAGCTCTTGGATCAGGAAATCCAGGCGCTTGCCGAGTTCACCGCCGCTGGCAAGCAGGCGGTCGATTTCGTCGAGGTGCGAGGACAGCCGGGTGATTTCTTCCGCCACGTCGATGCGTATGGCGAAGGCTGTGGCCTCGGTCAGGGCGCGGTCCTGGGCGATTTCAGGCAGCGCGCCGCTGTCGGACAGGGCCATGGCCTCTTTCCAGCGCTCCAGGAAGCGGGTTTTTTGCTGCTCCACCAGTTTAGGAACCATGGGCACGGCCTGCGCTGCGAGGGCACGCAACTGCGCGGTGCGGTCCAGCAACATCTCTGCCAGGCGGGCGCCTTCCCGTTCACGGGCCGCCATCAGCTCTTTCAGGGCTTTTTTGGCCAGCTTGACCAGCTCCTCACTGTGGTCGTGTGGCTTTTTGTCTTCATTCGTCGCAATTCTGAGAATATCTGCGACGCTGAGCGCCGCCGCCTGCGGCAACCAGGACTTGATGCTGTCCTCCAGCGAGCCCAGGCGCTGCAGGGTCGCGGAGGAGGGCGCGCGCAGGCTGCCCGACGAGGCGCTTTCAAGGGACACGCGCACTTCGACCTTGCCGCGCTTGAGTTTGCCGGTGAGCAGTTCGCGCAGTGCCGGTTCGGCCTGCCGCAGTTCGTCGGGCAGGCGGAAAGCCAGGTCCAGGAAGCGGCTGTTCACGGAGCGTATTTCAACGCCCAGGCGTGAGCTTGCGTCCGGGCCCGATTCAGTTTCCGGTGCGGACGGCGCCATGCTTGATTGCACGGTCGCATAACCCGTCATGCTGTAAACTGACATTTGTAGATACGCTTTACTAGACTAGAGAGAGAACCAAGACCCAGGCGGACATTGTCGTGCCCGGGCAACCCCAAATTATGTCAAAGGTCAAGCCTGCACCATTGCCGCCCGACACCGTGATTGGTGGCTATCGTGTTGTGCGAAAGCTTTCGGCCGGGGGCTTCGGGGTAGTTTACTTGGCCGTCGACAACGAAGGCCAGCAGGTCGCCATCAAGGAATACCTGCCGTCTTCCCTGGCCAGCCGCTCACCGGGCGAACTGCTTCCCCAGGTCCAGCCCGAAAAACTCTCGCTGTACCGCCTGGGGCTCAAAAGCTTCTTCGAAGAAGGCCGCTCCCTCGCCCAGATTTCCCACGGCTCCGTGGTCAGCGTGCTGAACTTCTTCCGCGAGAACGAAACCGTCTACATGGTGATGAACTACCTGGAAGGCGGCACCCTTCAGGACTTCATCATCACGGCCCGTGAGCTCAAAAAGCAGAAGGTCTTCCGCGAGTCGACCATCCGTTCGCTGTTCGATGAAATCCTGCGCGGCTTGCGCATCGTGCACCAGCACAAGATGCTGCACCTGGACATCAAGCCCGCCAACATCTTCATCACCGACGACAACCGCGCCGTGATGATCGACTTCGGCGCCGCACGCGAGGTGCTGAGCAAGGAAGGCAACTTCATCCGCCCCATGTACACCCCCGGCTTTGCCGCCCCCGAGATGTACCGCCGCGACTCTTCCATGGGACCCTGGACTGATATCTACGCGATAGGCGCCTGCATTTACGCCACCATGCAGGGCTACCCGCCCAACGACGCACCCCAGCGCCTCGAAAAAGACCGTTTGTCGCTCGCCCTGTCGCGCCTGCGTGGGGTTTATTCCGATAACCTGATCGAGGTAGTAGAGTGGTGCATGTCCCTCGATCCGCTGTCGCGGCCGCAGTCGGTTTTTGCCCTGCAAAAAGAGTTGAGCCGCGAAGGCGAGCGCCGCTACACCAAGCTCACCGTCAGCGAAAAGGTTCGCCTGCAGTTTGACAACATGGTGTCCGATACCAAAAAATCCGCGCGCAAGGCCACCGGCTACGCGACCAAATTCAAATGAAATTCTCAGTCTTTCAGGTCAGCCGCAAAGGCGGGCGCGAAAAGAACGAAGACCGCATGGGCTATTGCTACACGCGTGAATCGGGCCTCTTCGTGCTGGCCGACGGCATGGGCGGCCATCCTGAAGGCGAAGTCGCGGCCCAACTGGCCCTTCAGACCATCTCGGCGCTCTACCAGAAGGAAGCGCGCCCGGTTATTGAAGACACCACCGAATTTCTCTCCACCGCCCTGATGGCGGCGCACCACCAGATCATCCGCTACGCCAGCGAAAAAGGCATGCTGGACACCCCCCGCACCACGCTGGTAGCCGCTATCCTGCAGGGCTCGGGTGCCACATGGGTGCACTGCGGCGATTCGCGCCTCTATGTCGTGCGCGACGGCGAACTGCTCACACGCACCCGCGACCATTCCTACCTCGAACAGCAAAGCGCCGGCGTCATCAAGCTCGAGCGCATCAATCGCAACATCCTCTTTACCTGCCTGGGCTCGCCCACCAAGCCGGTCTTCGACGTCGCCGGCCCTGTCACCCTGCAGCAGGGCGACAAGCTGCTGCTGTGTTCCGACGGCCTCTGGGGCAGCCTCAGCGATGCCGAAATCGTGCGCCACCTGGCCGGCAAGAGCGTGTCCGACGCGGTGCCCGACCTGGTCGAAAATGCCCTCCGCACCGGCGGCGAACACAGCGACAACGTCACTGTGCTGGCCATGGAGTGGGAAACGCCAGACGCCTTTGAATCCACCCGCGGTGTGTCCACCGACACCGACAGCATCATGGACGGCGTGTTCGCTTCCACCATCCAGGCCGGCGTGCTCGACACCATGGTCGACGACCTCGACGAAGCCACCATAGAGCGCTCGATCGCCGAGATCAACGAAGCCATACGCCGCTCGGCCGCCAAAAAAGCCTGATACCGCGGCCTTTGGGCCGGTATCGGCTATACAGCCTTTCGTTCCTTTTCACTTCGCCGATCCCTCGGCGTTTTTGCAGAAAGCCATCCCATGAGCCAGTTTGAACGAAGCGGCGCACGCGCCGCCGATGCCCTGCGCAATGTGCGCATCACCCGCCACTACACCGCCTATGCTGAAGGCTCGGTGCTGATCGAATTCGGCGGCACCAAGGTGCTCTGCACCGCCTCCGTGGAAGAAAAAGTCCCCGGCCACAAAAAAGGCAGCGGTGAAGGCTGGGTCACCGCTGAATACGGCATGTTGCCGCGCTCCACCCATACCCGCAGCGACCGCGAGGCTGCCCGCGGCAAACAAAGCGGCCGCACCCAGGAAATCCAGCGCCTCATAGGCCGCTCCATGCGCTCCGTGTTTGATTTGAAGAAACTCGGCGAACGCACCATACACCTTGATTGCGACGTCATCCAGGCCGACGGGGGCACCCGCACCGCCAGCATCACCGGCGCGTTTGTCGCCGCGCAGGATGCGGTCAACACCCTGATCGCCGGCGGCAAGCTCACGCAAAGCCCCATCATCGACCAGGTCGCCGCCATCTCGGTCGGCATCGTGCAGGGAACGCCGCTGCTGGACCTCGAATACACCGAAGACTCTGCCTGCGACACCGACATGAACGTCGTCATGACAGGCGCCGGCAATTATGTCGAAGTGCAAGGCACGGCCGAAGGCGCTGCGTTCTCACGCAAGGAAATGGATGCGCTGCTGGTGCTCGCCGAAAAAGGCATACGCGAACTCGTCGCCCTGCAAAAGCAGGCGCTGGCCGCCTGATCGCCGATCGCGCACATCCGGCTTTTCGTCCTTTTTCCATCTATGAAAAAAATCGTTCTGGCCTCCAACAACAAGGGCAAGCTCGCCGAACTCAACGCCATGTTCGCGCCCCTGGGGCTTGAGCTTGTAAGCCAGGCCGAGCTGGGCCTGCCCGAGGCCGAAGAGCCCTTTCGCACCTTTGTGGAAAACGCCCTCGCCAAAGCCCGCCAGGCCTCCCGCCTCAGCGGCCTGCCGGCGCTGGCCGACGATGCGGGACTGTGTGTCGATGCCTTCGGCGGCCTGCCTGGCGTCGACACCGCGTTTTACGCGACCCGCTTCGGCTACACCAAGAGCGACGACAACAACGTCAAGGCCTTGCTGGAGCAGATGGCCCACCTGGCCCAGCCCGCTGAACGCCGCGCCGCGCTGGTCAGCACCCTGGTGGCCGTGCGATCCGACAAAGACCCCGAGCCGCTGATTGCCTCCGGCCGCGTCGCAGGCCAGATCGCGCCGGCGCCCATGGGCGAAAACGGTTTTGGCTTTGATCCCGTGATGTTCATCCCCGAGTTCGGCAAAACTTTTGCGCAGTTGCCTGTCGAAGTCAAAAACGCCAATAGCCACCGCGGCAAGGCCGCGCGCCGCATGATAGAGCTCATGCGCGAGCAATGGTTAACATGACTCACCCCGTGGCTTTGCGCACTTCGTGTCGCAGCCTCCCCCTCAAGGGGCGGCACCTGCGGCCCGGCAAAGCCGGTTCCGCGCTGCCCGCTGGCCGGCGTCTTGACGGGTGTAAGGCCTGGCGCCTGTCAAATGTACTTGTTGACCTGAATCGATCGTGAAAGACATCCAGCACTACATGCGCAGCGGCACCCTGCAGCTGGCCGCGCTGCCGCCGCTGTCGTTATACGTGCATCTGCCCTGGTGCATACGCAAGTGCCCCTATTGCGATTTCAATTCGCACGAGGCCTCAGGTGAAATGCCTGAGCAGCGTTATATCGACGCGGTCATCGCGGATCTCGAGGGCGCCCTGCCGCTGGTCTGGGGCCGCACCATTCACAGCATCTTCATAGGCGGCGGCACGCCCAGCCTGTTTTCACCGCAGGCCATAGATCGCCTGCTCGGCGACATACGCGCGCGCCTCAGGCTGGAGGCCGATTGCGAAATCACACTTGAAGCCAACCCCGGCACTTTTGAGAAAGACCGCTTCAAGGCTTTCCGCGCCGCGGGCGTTACCCGGTTATCCGTTGGTGTGCAAAGCTTTGACGACCAGCACCTCAAGGCCCTGGGCCGCGTGCATGACCGCGCCCAGGCCATCGCCGCGGTTGAAGAAGCTGCGCAGGCGTTTGATACCTTCAACCTCGACATCATGTACGCGTTGCCGGGGCAAACCATGCAGAGCCTGGAGCAGGACATGCGCCAGGCCCTGGCCCTGCAGCCGCCCCACATCTCCATCTACCACCTCACGATAGAGCCCAACACCTACTTCGCGAAGTTCCCGCCCGTGGTGCCCGAAGAAGACATGGCTTACGCCATGCTCGACAAGATCACCGAGCTGACCGAGGCGGCCGGCCTGCGGCGCTATGAAGTGTCGGCCTATGCCAAGGCCGGCCACTGCTGCTTTCACAACCTCAATTACTGGCAGTTCGGCGACTATCTGGGCATAGGCGCGGGCGCCCACAGCAAGCTCAGTTTTGCCCATCGTGTGGTGCGCCAGGTCCGTTACCGCGAACCCAAGCTGTACATGGAAAAGGCTCTGGCCGGCGAAGCCGTGACACAAGAGACCGAAGTCAGCCGCGCCGATTTGCCCTTTGAATTCATGCTCAACGCCTTGCGTTTGCGCGAAGGCTTCAAGCTGCAGGACTTCACGGAAAAAACCGGTTTGCCCATTACCGCCATCCAGCAAGGCCTTGAAGAAGCCGAGCGCAAGGGCTTGATAGAGCGCGACTTCGTACGCGTCAAGCCGACGGAGCGGGGCTTTGATTTTTTGAACGACTTGCAGTCACTGTTTCTGGCCGGCTGAAAACGCAAGGCTTGATCCACGCATGGAAACTCCCGCCCTTATCTTTCTCGTTGTCAGTTGCGCCATCAGTTTCGGCCTGGGCCGGCTCTTTGTGCATTTCCGTGACAAGAAGCGCAAGAAGGCCGCCGAGGAGCGCGAAGCTGCGGCACTGCGCAACCGCCCGGCCGAGCCCGAATCACTCAACAAGGCCAAACGTAAACGTCAACTTCAGCAAGCCGCCAAAGACAAGCGCTGACTTATCGTTTTGGTGGTGGTTCAACCGCAGTTGACCTGCGTCACCCGGCCCGCATCGTCCACAGTGAGGTTCAGCCGCTCGGCATTGAACTCCATGGTCACGACCTGGTTGGGCCTGAGCACCCGCACCGCCTTCGCGCCGGCGCGCGTGCGCGCCTCGTTTTCAAGCGCGGCATCCGCATTGCGGCCTACGGCGAACTGGGCTGGGGCGGCGTTGCAGCGGGTTGACACGGGCGAGGGATCAACGGCCTGGCCAGTGGCGGGGGCGCTGCTGCATGCGGACATCAGCAGGGCCGTGTTGGTAGCGAGGATTGCGAGGATTGGCAAACGCATGGTGGCTCCTTCTGGAAAGATGACGATCGAGTGCATCGCCACGCGGAGAGTTGTAATTCAAGGGTAGTTCAAGGAATCCGTCATGCAAAGCTTAGCGCTTGCCGGCTGCACGGTGCATAAGGCACTGGTCGGCATTTCCTGTAGGTGTGAGCCCTTTGCAAGTCCTGCCTTGGCGGGTGTGCGACTTCACCACAAACGATACGGTTAAACTACCCGACTCGGAAGCGTGGCAGAGCGGTTGAATGCAGCAGTCTTGAAAACTGCCGAGGATGCAAGTCCTCCGTGAGTTCGAATCTCACCGCTTCCGCCACTTTTAAATGGCATCGGCCTCTGGCCTCTAGTCGCGTTCCAGTTCAGTTCATGCTGTAACTACCTCTCGGCGCGCTGACACCCTCCCCATGAGTGGTTCTTGCCACTACCGCGCCTGCACCTCTGTTGGCGCGCTATCGGGTTTGGGAAATCAATAGTGAAGTATGTGTGGGCGCTTGTGCGGATCCCCTGGCGGGGTGCTTTGCGGTAGCGTTTTGAAACCAAAAAGCTTCTTTTTCGCACCCCCTTTGTAGTCAAAGGTACTCCACACTTCGCTTGAGCAACAAACAGACCCGAAAAAACGGAATTATTTCCTGGAACTATTTCCGATCCCTTTTGAAAACCTTTTTCAAGCCAGTGACGAAAACCATGGGTGAGGTCATCATAGAAACATTCCGTTACAGCGTAGAAGGGCGCCCCCACAATCTATGAAGATCCCTGCTTTTCACCCCGAAGTCGCCGAAAAGGTGGCAACCGCTTTTGTCAAGGCAACTGGAGCCCGCTGGTCGTTTCCGCGGGTCGACATGCAGGACAAAGGCACTTTTATGTTGATCAGCGTCGATGCCATATCGCCGGAGGTCCGTGAGGTGGCTCTTCCTGTCAAGGAGTCGATCACGCTGGCGCTGAACGAGGTAATTCCCTCTCATCCGTCGCAAAAATTCGGCAACTGGATGGTGGTGTTTTTCCACGAGGGCAAGATGTACGAGACCGTCCATCCCAGCGAATTTCACCCTTGATTCGTCCGCCGGCCATTTTTTATACGGATTCGGGGTAGAGGGGCTACCGCTCCTGCTTCAGGCGGTTACAGGCTGGGTTTGCACCAGCATTCCGCGGGTTTCAATAAAGGCGATCACCTCGGCCAGGCCGGTTTGGGTTTTGAGGTTTGTCATTACAAATGGTTTCAAACCCTTGTTTGTGGTGCGCATCCGGGTGGTGTCTTTTTTCATCACATCCAGGTCCGCACCGACATAAGGTGCCAAATCGGTCTTGTTAATCACAAACAGGTCGCTTTTGGTGATGCCGGGGCCGCCCTTGCGCGGAATCTTCTCGCCGGCGGCCACGTCAATCACGTAAATCGTCAAATCGCTCAGTTCGGGGCTGAAAGTGGCGGCCAGGTTGTCGCCGCCGGATTCGACAAACACGACGTCGGCATCGGGAAAGTCCACCAGCATGCGGTCTATGGCCTCCAGGTTGATGGAGGCGTCCTCGCGGATCGCGGTATGCGGGCAGCCGCCGGTTTCCACACCCATGATGCGCTCAGCGTCCAGCGCGCCGCTCACGGTCAAGAGGCGCTGGTCTTCCTTGGTGTAGATGTCGTTGGTGATCGCGACCAGGTCGTATTTGGCCTTCATGGCCTTGCACAGCATTTCGAGCAGCGTCGTCTTGCCGGAGCCCACCGGGCCGCCAATGCCTACGCGCAAGGGGGGAAGTTTTTTGGTGCGGTTGGCGATGTGGTGCAAGCTCATGTGAATACCTTGGATGGGACGGCGTGAAGGGGGTCAGGAACGGAACAGCCGCGAATACTGGGTTTCGTGGCGGGCCGACAAAATCGCCAGCATGGGGGAAAAAGCCTGGCGCTCGCTGTCGGGCAGGTGCAGCGCCGCTTCCACGGCGGGCGGTATGTCGCGGCTCAGCCGGGCGAGTATGCGCTGGCCGGCGCTCTGACCCAGGGGAACGGACTTGATCGCGGCTTGCATCATGTTCTCGGCCCAGCCAAAGGCATAGGCCAGCAGGCAGTCGCGCACGCCGGCGGCGGTCTGCGAGGCCG
Organism: Polaromonas sp. P3_B1; assembly: GCF_056402935.1. Taxonomy (NCBI): domain Bacteria; kingdom Pseudomonadati; phylum Pseudomonadota; class Betaproteobacteria; order Burkholderiales; family Comamonadaceae; genus Polaromonas; species Polaromonas sp. P3_B1. The sequence goes on along the minus strand of NZ_JBFUGK010000006.1, from coordinate 9,097 downwards.
CCAGCGCAAAGGCCACGGGGTAGGTCGGCTGCAGCGCGGCGCAGGCGTCTATATGCGAGGCGCTGGCGCCTTCATGGTTACGCAGCCATTCGAGCAGCGAGCGGCCCATTTGTTCGGTTTGGGCGCGCAGCTCGCTGGTCTCGCGGGTTTGCAGCACCCAGGCATTCAGTTCGGCGATGCGCGCCAGCTTGCCTTCGCGCCAGGCTGGAATGGCCTTGGCGATCACCGCCAGGTCGCCGCGGGCCAGCGCCAGCTGGAGCTGGTCGCTGAGCCAGCTTGCGGCCGCGCTTTCCGTTGTGACCTCACCGCCCTCAACGGCAGCCTCCAGGCCTTCCGAGTACGAGAACCCTCCCACCGGCAGGGCGGGCGAGGCCAGCCAGATCAACTGCAGCAGGCTGGACGCCGCAAGCTGTTCTACAGGGGCTGCGGGCGTTGTGGGCGCGTCCACGGCGGGCCTAGTGGCTATGGGGTTTGTGCTTGTGGACCTGGACGGCCACGGGCTTGGCTTCATGCGCGTGATCGTGGCCATGGTCATCATGTCCATGGTTGCCGCCTGTCCCGTGTACGTGCGGTACCGGCGCTGCGGCCGCGGCAACAGGCGCATGGCTGTGTCCATGTTCGCCGCCATGGTCATGGCTATGGTCGTGACCATGCCCATGGCCGCCCGAGCTGTAGGCGCCGCCTTCGGGTTCAAATGCTTCCTCAGCCTCACTCACGATCAGGTGCATGGCGCGCAGCATGTCGGCCAGCACGTGGTCGGGTTCTATCTTGAGGTGGTCGGGCTTGAGTTCGATCGGTACATGCCGGTTGCCCAGGTGGTAGGCGGCGCGGGTCAGGTCAAAGGGCGAACCATGCGAAGCGCAGGCCGTGATGCGCAGCACTGCCTGCGGCGCGGCGATTATCTTGACCATGGAGCCGTCTTCGGCCACCAGCACGTCGCCGCCGCGCACCAGCGTGCCGCGCGGCAGGAAAACGCCCAGTTGGCGGCCCTGCGAGTCGGTGGCCTCAAAGCGGCTTTTCTGGCGGATGTCCCAGTCGAGTTCTACCGTGGCGGCGCGCTTGACCAGGACGGGGGCCAGGCCCGCGCCCTGCGAAATCACTTTGGAAACCTGAAGCATGTGGCCTTAATAGGAAACGAGAGGAGCGAGACTTAAAACAGGAAATAGCGCTGCGCCATCGGCAGGCTGGTGGCCGGCTCGCAGCCCAGCAACTGGCCGTCGGCCCGCACCAGGTAGGTCTGGGCATCGACTTCCATTTTGGGCAGGTAGGCATTGTGGACCATCTGCTGCTTGCGCACGCCGCGCACGTTCTTCACCGCGCTCAGGGTCTTGGCCAGACCGAAGCGTTCCTTGACGCCGGCATTGAACCCCGCCTGGGACACAAAGGTCAGCGAGCCCTTGGCGATCGCGCCGCCGAAGCCGCCGAACATGGGTCGGTAATGCACCGGCTGCGGCGTGGGGATGGACGCATTCGGGTCGCCCATGGCCGCCATCGCAATAAAACCGCCCTTGAGGATGACCGACGGCTTGATGCCGAAGAAGGTCGGCTTCCAGACCACCAGGTCGGCCCACTTGCCGGGCTCGACCGAGCCGACCTCGTGCGAGATGCCGTGGGCGATCGCCGGGTTGATGGTGTATTTGCTGATGTAGCGCTTGGCGCGGAAGTTGTCGTGGCGGTCCGTGTCCCCAGGAAGTTTGCCGCGCTGCTGCTTCATCTTGTGCGCGGTCTGCCAGGTGCGGATGATGACTTCGCCGACACGGCCCATGGCCTGGCTGTCACTGCTCATCATGCTGATCGCGCCCAGGTCGTGCAGCACGTCTTCGGCCGCGATGGTTTCCTTGCGGATGCGGCTTTCGGCAAAGGCCAGGTCTTCGGCAATGCCGGCGTCCAGATGGTGGCACACCATCAGCATGTCGACGTGCTCGTCCAGCGTGTTGACGGTATAGGGCATGGTCGGATTGGTGGAGGAGGGCAGGAAGTTCTCCTCGCCCACCACGCGCAAAATGTCGGGCGCATGGCCGCCGCCCGCGCCTTCGGTGTGGAAGGCGCAAAGGCTTCTGCCTTTGGTGGCGGCAATCGTGTTCTCGACGAATCCGGATTCATTGAGCGTGTCGCTGTGGATGGCGACCTGGGTGTCGGTTTCTTCCGCCACGTCCAGGCAGTTGCTGATGGCTGCGGGCGTGGTGCCCCAGTCCTCGTGCAGCTTCAGGCCTATCACGCCGGCGTTGATCTGCTCGTGCAGCGCGGCCGGCAGGCTGGCATTGCCCTTTCCGAGGAAACCCAGGTTCATGGGAAAGGCGTCGGCGGCCTGCAGCATGCGCTCGATGTTCCAGGGGCCGGGCGTACAGGTGGTGGCAAAAGTGCCGGTGGCCGGCCCGGTACCGCCGCCCAGCATGGTGGTGATGCCGGCGGTCAGCGCTTCCTCGATCTGCTGCGGGCAGATGAAGTGGATGTGCGAGTCGATGCCGCCGGCGGTGACGATCATGCCTTCGCAGCTGATGATCTCGGTGCCCGGGCCTATGATCATGTCGACGCCGGGCTGGGTGTCGGGGTTGCCGGCCTTGCCAATGGCCGCGATACGCCCGCCCTTGAGGCCGATGTCGGCCTTGACGATGCCCCAGTGGTCGATGATGAGCGCATTCGTCATCACGCAGTCCATGGCGCCTTCGGCCCGGGTTTTCTGCGACTGGGCCATGCCGTCGCGAATTGTCTTGCCGCCGCCGAACTTGACTTCCTCGCCGTAGCTGCCGGCGCGCAAGGTGTAGTCGGCCTCGACTTCGACCAGCAGCTCGGTGTCGGCCAGGCGCAGGCGGTCACCGACGGTGGGGCCGAACATTTCCGCGTAGGCGCGGCGTCCTATGGTTGCCATTACAGTTTTCCTTGGATCAGGCCGCGAAAGCCGTAAACCGTGCGGTCGCCCGCGAATTCCACGAGTTCCACCGTGCGTTGCTGGCCCGGCTCAAAACGTACGGCCGTGCCCGAGGCGATGTTCAGCCGCATGCCGCGCGCCGCGTCGCGGTCAAAGCCGAGCGCGCCGTTGGTTTCGGCGAAATGGTAGTGCGAGCCCACTTGAATAGGGCGGTCGGCCGTGTTCTGCACAACGACGGTCAGCGTGCGCCGGCCGGCGTTCAGCACATGGTCTGGTCCGTCGGTGATGAGTTCTCCAGGAATCATGGCCCGCTCCTCAGGCCAGCCGGGCCAGCAAGGTCACGCCGAAGACGGCAACGGCTGCGCCGGCCGCACGCGGCAGCCAGGCGCTCGCGCCGCGCAGCGCCCAGCCAGCGCTCAGGCCGGCCAGGTGCAGCAACGCGGTGGCGGCCAGCATGCCCGACAGGGTTACCCAGGCGCTGGGTGCCCCGGCCAGTTCAGAGCCGTGGGCCAGGCCGTGGAAGGCGGCGAACACACCGACGATGAGCGCGGCCGCGATGCCGGGCACATGCCAGCGCGTCACGACCAGCAGGCCGGTGACCAGCAGCGAAGCCGCGATCATGGGCTCCACGGCGGGAAGCTGCACACCCTGCAGGCCCAGCAATGCACCCGCCAGCAGCATGCCGGCGAAGCCCAGCGGGCCCCACAGCAGTTCAGGGCCGGCACGACGCGCGGCCAGCGCGCTCCACAGGCCCACGGCCACCATGGCCGCGAGGTGGTCCATGCCGGTCAGCGGGTGCAGCAAGCCGGTGAAAAAATCCAGGTGCGTATGGCCGTCCACGCCGGTGTGCGCGAAGGCTGCCGCGGGCAGCGCGGCCGCCAGGGCGAGCAGGGCGCGCAGTGCGCGGGGCGAGGGCAGGGCGGAAAAACTCACGGCAATCTCCTGTGGGATGGATGTTGTTGCGGCGTTCAGACGATGGGCTGGTGGACGGTGACCAGCTTGGTGCCGTCGGGAAAGGTCGCTTCGACCTGGATGTCGGGGATCAACTCGGGAATGCCGTCCATCACGTCGGCGCGGGTCAGCACGGTGCGGCCCTCGCTCATGAGCTGGGCGACGGATTTGCCGTCGCGCGCGCCTTCCATGACGGCGGCGCTGATCAGCGCCACGGACTCGGGATAGTTGAGTTTCAGGCCGCGGGCGCGGCGCCTTTCGGCCAACAGGGCAGCCGTAAAAATAAGCAGCTTGTCTTTTTCGCGGGGCGTCAATTCCATGGGGCTCTCTCAGGGCAGGCTGCCGGCTTGGGGATGCTTGCCGGGGTGCAAGAATGGTGCCATAAGACCCTGCCTACGGTCCAGCCTGAGGCGGGCCGCCGGGGCGCATGGCACAGAACATGCACCTGAAGACGCTCAATCACTACGCGCCCGGCGCATCTGCCCACCCCATGGACGCCCCGCTCACGCCCCTGCAGCCGCCACTGCCGCCCGAAGCGGCAGCGGCCGCGCCCATGGCGGCCGAAGCGCCGCCGCTGCAGCGCATCATCAAGGTCAGGCGCGACTACAACAGCTGGGTCGCCAGCGAAACCATGGAAGACTACGCGCTGCGCTTTACGCCGCAGCGCTTTCGCAAGTGGTCGGAGTGGCGGGTCGCCAACACCGCCTTTGGCGCGGCCTCCTTTCTGATCCTCGAGGCGGTGGGCGCCACCTTGCTGGTCAAGTACGGTTTCACCAATGCCTTCTGGGCCATCGTCGCCACCGGCCTCATCATCTTCCTGGCCGGCCTGCCCATCAGCATTTACGCGGCGCGCTACGGCGTGGACATGGACCTGCTGACGCGCGGGGCAGGCTTTGGCTACATAGGCTCCACCCTCACTTCGCTGATCTACGCTTCCTTTACCTTCATTTTTTTCGCGCTGGAGGCGGCCGTCATGGCCTATGCGCTGGAACTGGCCCTGGGCATACCGCCGAGCTGGGGCTATCTGATCTGCGCGCTGGTGGTGATCCCGCTGGTCACCCACGGCGTGTCCGTGATCTCGCGCCTGCAGGTCTGGACGCAACCCTTGTGGCTGGTCATGCTGGTCGTGCCCTTTGTGTTTGTGCTGTTGCGCAATCCTGGTGCCTTTTCGGGCGTTCTGCACTACGGCGGTGAAAAAGGTACGGGCGGTGAGTTTGATTTGCACCTGTTTGGTGCCGCCTTGACGGTGGGCATCGCACTGATCACCCAGATGGGCGAGCAGGCCGACTATTTGCGCTTCATGCCGGTGCAGACCCCTGCCCGGCGCTGGCGCTGGTGGGGTGGTGTGCTCGCGGGTGGGCCCGGCTGGGTTTTCCTGGGCGTGGTGAAGATGCTGGGTGGCGCCCTCCTGGCCTACCTGGCGATCTCCAACATGGTGCCGCTGGACCGCGCGGTGGACCCGAACCAGATGTACCTCGCAGCCTATGAATACGTGTTCCCGCACTACGGTGTGGCGGTGGCGGCGACAGCGCTCTTCGTGGTGGTATCCCAGCTCAAGATCAACGTCACCAACGCCTATGCCGGCTCGCTGGCCTGGTCGAATTTTTTCTCGCGCATCACGCACAGCCATCCGGGCCGCGTGGTGTGGGTGGTGTTCAACACGCTGATCGCCTTCATGCTGATGGAGATGAACGTCTTCCAGGCGCTGGGCGACGTGCTGGGCCTGTACTCCAACATCGCCATCGCCTGGGTCATGGCCGTGGTGGCCGACCTGGTCATCAACAAGCCGCTGGGCCTGAGCCCGCCGGGCATAGAGTTCAAGCGCGCGCACCTCTACGACATCAACCCGGTCGGTGTGGGCGCGATGGCCCTGGCCTCGCTGCTGTCCGTCACGGCGCACCTGGGGATGTACGGCGAGATGGCGCAGGCGTTTTCGGCGGTGATCGCGATGGGCACGGCGTTTGTCACGGCGCCCTTGCTTGCGTGGGCCACCAAAGGCCGTTACTACATCGCACGTGGCCCGGCCACGGCGGCCGGCCAGGGCACTTACAAGCCCTATGCCTTGCAGCAGTGCGTGATCTGCGAGCGTGCCTACGAGGGCCCGGACATGGCCCACTGCCCGGCCTACCAGGGTCCCATCTGCTCATTGTGCTGCACGCTGGACGCGCGCTGCGGCGACCTGTGCAAACCGCATGCGAGCCTCTCGGCGCAATGGTCGGGCGCGCTGCGCTGGCTGCTGCCGCGCCGCGCCTGGCCTTATCTGGATACCGGCCTGGGCCACTTCCTGCTTCTCATGCTCATCATCGTTCCGCTGCTGGCCAGTGTGTTCGGCCTGCTTTATCACCAGGAGACCAGCGCGCTGTCGGAACTCATGCCCTCCGAGCCGGCCCTGAAGTCGGGCTTCCTGAAGGCCTATATGGCGCTGCTGGTGATTGCCGGCCTGGTTGCCTGGTGGCTGGTGCTGGCGCACAAGAGCCGCCAGGTGGCGCAGGAGGAATCGAATCGCCAGACGCATCTGCTGATGCGCGAGATCGAATCGCACCGCCAGACGGACGAGGCCTTGCAGCAGGCCAAGCGGGTGGCCGAGGAAGCGCGTCACCACGCCGACCAGGCCAACCAGGCCAAGAGCCGCTACATCAGCGCGATCAGCCACGAATTGCGCACGCCGCTCAACAGCATCCTGGGCTACGCGCAACTCATGGGCGAAGACAGCGCGATACCCCCGCACCGCAAGCAGGCGGTCAGCGTGATCAAGCGCGGCGGCGAGCACCTGCTGTCGCTGATCGAAGGCACGCTGGACATCGCGCGCATCGAGGCGGGCAAGCTCACGCTCAACGTCAAGCCCATGCATTTCGCCGATTGCGTGCACGAGATGGCCGGCATGTTCGAGCTGCAGGCCGCGGCCAAAGGCCTGGGCTTTCGCTTTGAGGCCGGCGGCAACTTGCCCGAGCTGGTGCGCGCCGACGAAAAACGCGTACGCCAGATCCTCATCAACCTGCTGGGCAACGCCATCAAGTTCACCGCGCAGGGGCAGGTGACATTCAGGCTGCGCCATGCGCGCGAGATGGCCCATATCGAGATCGAGGACACCGGCCCCGGCATGCGCGAGGAAGAACTCGCGCGCATCTTCGAGCCCTTCGCGCGCGGCGCCACGGCAGGCCAGAGCGCCGAAGGCACGCCGGGCGCGGGGCTGGGCCTGACGATCGCCAAGATGCTGACCGACCTGATGGGCGGCGAGATGACGGTGGTCAGCACGCCCGGCGAAGGTTCCATCTTCCGCATCCGGCTCTTCCTGCCCGAGGTGCACCTGCCCGCGGGCGCCTCGAAGGAAATCGCCGCCGTACCTGCCCGCCGCCGGCCGCGCGGCTACGAAGGCACGCGCCGCAAGTTGCTGGTGGTCGACAACGAGGAGCCCGACCGGGAGCTGCTGGTGCAACTGCTGCAGCCCATGGGCTTTGAGCTGCGCACCGCCGCCAGCGGCCATGATTGCCTGGACCTGCTCGCCGCCGGCTACCAGCCCGACGTGATCTTCATGGACCTGGCCATGCCGGGCATAGACGGCTGGGAGACGCTGCGCCGCGTGCGCAACTCCGGCTACCAGGACATACACCTGGCCGTGGTGTCGGCCAATGCCTTTGACAAGGGCATGGAGAACGACGCCGGCATACTCCCCGAAGACTTCATCCTCAAGCCCGTGCGCCACACCGAGCTGATCGCCTGGCTGGAGCGGCGCCTGTCGCTGGCCTGGCGGTATGACGCGGCGGCCGGGGAGGCTGCGCCGGCCCTGCCGGCAGCCCCACCCGCGCAGCGCGTGCTGCCCAGCGCCTCTCAACTGGCCGCGCTGCAGGAGGTGGTCAGCCTGGGCTTTTACCGCGGCATCATGAACATGCTGGCGGAGATAGAGCGGCAGCAACCCGACACCGCGCCGTTTGTCGACGACATGCGCGTGCTGGCGCGCCAGTTCCAGTTCGAGGCCATGGGCCGACAGCTTGCCAACCAGGAGGCCGGCCTATGAGCAGCGTGCTTGAAGAATCCTCTCCACTCAACCGCAGCCTGGACCGCACGCTGGACCGGGCCAACAGCGACGTCGTGCTCATCGTGGACGACGTGCCCGACAACCTGTCGGTGCTGCACGACGCGCTCGATGAATCGGGCTATACCGTGCTGGTGGCCACCAGCGGCGAGGCCGCGCTGCAGCGTGCGTTGCAGGCCAGGCCCGACATCGTGCTGCTGGACGCGATGATGCCGGGCATGGATGGCTTTGAGGTCGCCAAGCGCCTGAAGGCCGCGGCCGAGACCGCGCACATCCCCATCATTTTCATGACGGGCCTCACAGAAACCGAGCACCTGGTGGCAGCGCTGGAGGCCGGCGGTGTGGACTACGTGACCAAACCCATCAAGCCCAAGGAAGTCATGGCGCGCATGGGCGTGCACCTGCAGGGTGCGCGCCGCGCGCGCCAGGAGGCGCGCCAGGCCGGCCAGGCGCGCAATGCACTCGACGCTTTCGGCTATGCCAGCATCACGGTGCGCATGGGCGGCGCGGCCGACGGCCGGCTGATATGGCAGACGCCGCTGGCGCGTGAGCTCCTGATGCGTTACTACGGCACTTCGGCGCCGCAAACGCCCGAGCCGGTGCTGGCCTGGCTGCGCAGCCATATCGCGGACGCCGAACGCCAGGTCGAGCCGCCGCGCTTGGCGGTGGAGATGGGTCCGCGCCGCTTGACCTTCCGGCTGCACCAGCAGACCGGCGACGGCGGTGAAGGCGGCGAGGGCGCCGGCCGGGGCGACTGGCTGATCGTGATGCGCGAAATCTCCGACGACGCGGTGGTCGAGGCCATGAGCCTGAGCTTCAAGCTCACGGCCCGCGAAGCCGAGGTGCTGTACTGGGTGGTCAAGGGCAAGACCAACCGCGATATCGGCGATATCCTGGGCTCCAGCCCGGCCACCGTCAAAAAGCACCTGGAACGGGTTTACGCCAAGCTGGGCGTGGAAACCCGCACCGCCGCCGCGGGCATGGCCATGAACCGGATCCGCCAGCTGCACCCGCAGTTTGAAGGCTAGAGTATGGCCCCCACGGTCGCTCACTGCGTGTAGCTCCCTGCCCCCCGAGGGGGCCGCTGCGCCTGCGGCCCGGCAAAGCCGGTTCCGCGGCCCCGGCTGGGTTTAAGAGTTCAGGGGATTCAATCGGCGGGGGCCGAGGGTCCGGCTTGCCGGCCCTAGGCGCCGCCCCCTTGAGGGGGAGCAGGCTACACGAAGTGAGACTGGACAGGGGTGGGC